>DATIRH010000248.1:0-10576 GCA_035469845.1 Proteiniclasticum sp.
TAAGCTCACTTTTTAAGATACAGACGTTGGTTTGTGTCGATATCCGACTCCTATAACGGGGAGGTCCGTCCAGGTCTACTCGTTTCCTTTCCTCTGGAAGCTCCGAGGTGTTCTTCGATCATGTGCATGTATCAGGATTCCACCATCCCCGACTCTCTAAAACAGAAACCATGATGTACTTTTCTCATCAATGCTTGTTATTATTTATTATATAAAGTTTTCAGAAAGTGTCAAGAAAAACTTTTGTATTCTCCTGAGAGACATATTAAGCGGATATATTAAAAATCAAATATAACAATAAAATTCACGGAAGGAAATAGGAATCGAAATAGTGCTAGAGAGCCATCAGTCAGGAGTCTATTGACAATATCGAGTAACGATAGTACACTGAATTAAAGCTTTAATGTCGATACACGATATTTTGAAATCAGTGAGCCAAGGATGTGAAATAATGGCAAGAGAACAGTTTCAGACACTATCAGAACCTATGTATTATATTTTGCTGTCTCTTTTAGAAGAAGAATGCGGTGTGGATATCATGAATAAGGTCGGGAAATTATCCAACGGCAGAATCTCAGTGGGACCCGGAACCTTATATACGCTGCTGGATAAGTTTCTGAAAGCCTATATGATCGCTGAAACGAAAGTTGAAGGTAGAAGAAAGAGCTATATCATCACGAACAGCGGTAAAGAGGCTTTGAAGATGGAACAGGAAAGATTAAAGAAAATGCTGGAAGATGGTTCTATGTTTGAGTATGGATCGGATAAATACAAAGAAGGTGGGGCAGCAAAATGATATTTAGAAGACAGGATAATTCCAAGCCAAAAACCATGACGAAGTTCTTTTCCACATCGCCGGTTGAGGTGCTGGCACTTCAGCGTTTTCTGGAAGACATGTCAGAGAAGGGATATATGCTTACAGGCGCTTATGGTAGTGTCTATACATTTGAAGAATGCGAACCGATGAAAAGGCGGTTTCAAGTAGATTTTTTTTCAAAAGCCTCGATTTTTGATTCAAGACCCGAAAAAAATACGGAAGATTATATAGAATACTGTAAATCAGCAGGTTGGACCCATTGCTTTGGAAGTGGAAAAATGCAGTTTTTTTATACTGAAGACATGGAAATCCCTGAAATCGAGACAGATGATGACTTCAGATTTCAATCAATCGCTAAGGCTGAATTATGGAGCCATATACCACTTTGGGTTCTGGCTATATTCTATACTTATTTGGGTGTGAATAATGCTCGAAGTATATCGAGCAGTTATTCATCGTGGTCAAGTTATATTTCTGATCCAATGATGATAGGGTTTGCTGTTTTCTTCAGCATGTATGCTATAGGAGCAGTAATCAGTTTTGCTGGCTTCATGACTTTCTATTTAGGGAATAAGAAAAGATTAAACCGCGGTGAATCAATCAATCTGTATTCACCAGAACAATCGAGAAGACGCGTGCTTTATCGGAAGATCGGATTGGGCATCTTATTATCACCTTTGATCTTCACGACTTTCCAGAGTGCTTCCCAGTGGAGCATTACCCTGGTCACCTTGCTCCTGTTCATAAGCTCTGCTGTCCTATTTGGACTCTTTTTGAAGAGCAGGCATTCAAATCGAAAGACCAATATCATCATGCTTCTGGTTCTTTTGTTCGCGATGATCTCTCTGACCAATATAGTGGTACTACAAGGCCCCATTTTTGATAACATAGTAAAGAGCGGTTTAGATTCTGAGGACGGAGATGCCGTCAGTTCAGAATCAGTACCAGTCTCGCTGAAGGATATGGGGTATGAGGTTCTTGATGAAGGAAGTGTGCATGAAGAGACCTATATAGAAGAGGATCAGAGCTTTATGGCGTCTCTAAGAACCTTATCAACTGGGCTTTACAGAGAAGATAGATATAATCAAGAACCAGTAAGAGATGAAATATCTCCTTTTTACGATGTATCAGTATTTGAAAGTGAATTCAGCTGGATTATTGACAGGTATCAAGCTCTCTTTATGAAAAGAGAATATTTGATTCCAGAATCTGCCTTTCCTTATCCTGAAATTATCGCGCAAGGTTATGAAGGATATATGACAAAAGAAATGGAGAAGGTATTTGAGACAACCCGGGTACTGTTAGTGAAGGATAAAAAAGCAATCCTAATCATTTCACATGAACCGCTCACTGAGGAAAACCTTCTTCTGCTGCTGGATAGTATCTGATTACGGTGATGTGGATTACAGGTAGCATGCTTAAAAATTCATCTAAAATACCTTTTGCGGTTAACTGACGGGCAGCTGTCGTAGACATGACTTTGGATTGTCATCTATACTTGAATCAGCATCCAATGAAAATCACGGGAGGGAATCCACATGAATATTGATTCTGATAAAATAAAGAGATTACGTATGGAAAAGAACTGGTCACAGGAGCAGCTAAGTGAGAAGAGCGGGCTTAGTCTTCGTACTATTCAGCGTATTGAAAGTGGCAGTAATGTTTCTATGGAATCCATAAGAGTATTGGCTGCAGCTTTTGAAGTTGACCCAAAAGATCTGATGATCAAAGAGAGAGAGGAATCCAAAAATCCGCTGGATTCGGTGAAAAAAACTCTGATGGAATATTCCAACTTCACCGGGAAAGCCACGCGTTATGAGTACTGGTGGTTTTTACTGTTTATGATTTTAGTAATGGCCATAGCCACTATAATTCACGAAAAAGCATACCAGATCGTAACGGTGGTCCTTCTGATGCCATTTTTGGCAGTAGGGACACGAAGGCTGAATGATACTGGTCGAAGTGGTTGGTGGCAGCTGTTCCTTTTTGTCCCTTTCGGGCAGATTATTGTACTCTATATGATGAACGAGACAGATAATGAGAAAAAGAGCAGTTAAGAGCTTATTCTTTAGTTTCACTCGAACCGCTTCTGAGGAAAACATCCTGCTGCTGCTGGATAATATCGGAAGATAGATTTGATGAAGGGTTGAGTAAGAATAAGATTCAGCTGTGAGTCAGAATTTTCTATTTTTAAAAATATGCTTTGCATTTCTTTATATCCTTGGTATAATAGTGTTTGTAATGACGTTCCGCGATAGCTCAATGGTAGAGCGCTCGGCTGTTAACCGATAGGTTGGAGGTTCGAGTCCTCTTCGCGGAGCCATTTTTTTATTGAATAGTTTGCGTTGAGAAAGAGGAGTAATCGCTTCTGAATTTTTAGAGAGTATCCGTATGGTGGAAGGGTACATTCAGAATGATGAAGGGCGCTTTTGAGCAATGAGTTGCTAGAGCAGGGCTTATGCCAAGAAGGGTGGAACCGCGGAATTTATCCGTCCCTTCATGGTGTATGTCCTTTTTATTTTTTAAGACAGTAATAGATCGGAGGATGATTTTTATGGAAAAGACCATGGACAAAATTGTTGCTTTAAGTAAAGGCAGAGGATTTGTGTACCCAGGATCAGATATTTACGGAGGACTTGCAAACTCATGGGATTACGGTCCTTTGGGTGTAGAGCTCAAGAACAATCTCAAAAGCGCCTGGTGGAAGAGATTCATTCAGGAAAGCCCATTCAATGTGGGACTAGACTCTTCGATTCTTATGAATCCTGAAGTCTGGGTGGCATCTGGACACGTAGGCAGCTTTTCAGACCCCTTGATGGACTGCAAGGAATGCAAGGCCAGATTCAGAGCAGACAAGCTTGTGGAAGACCATATGACGCTTCAGGGCGTAGAATATGCTTCTGCTGACGGATTCAGTGAAGAAGAACTGAAAAACTACATGGATGAAAATAACATTCTATGCCCTAAATGCGGCAAGAAGAATTTCACGGAAATAAGAAAGTTCAATCTGATGTTCAAGACCTATCTTGGAATCACTGATGAATCAAAGACCGAAATCTATCTGAGACCGGAGACGGCTCAGGGGATCTTTGTGAACTTCAAAAATATCCAGAGAACCACAAGAAAGAGGGTGCCTTTTGGTATCGGACAGATCGGGAAGTCTTTCAGAAACGAGATCACACCTGGAAACTTCATTTTCAGAACAAGAGAATTCGAACAGATGGAACTGGAGTTCTTCTGCAAGCCTGGAACAGATCTTGAATGGTTTGAATACTGGAAGAAGTACTGCTGGACCTTCCTTACAGATCTTGGTCTCACAGAGGAAAACATGAGAATGAGAGATCATAAAGAAGAGGAACTTTCTTTCTACAGTGTAGGAACAGCGGACATTGAATTCAGATTCCCCTTCGGCTGGGGAGAGCTCTGGGGCATTGCAGACAGAACAGATTATGATCTGAAGCAGCATGCAGAGCATTCAAAAACGGACATGAATTATCTTGATCCGGTAACGAATGAAAAGTTCATTCCATACTGCATCGAGCCATCGGTGGGTGTAGACAGAATGCTTCTTTCCTTCCTGTCAGATGCTTATGAAGAAGAGGAGCTTGAAAATGGAGATGTAAGAACGGTACTGAAGTTCCATCCAGCCATTGCACCTGTCAAGGCTGCAATACTACCTCTTTCAAAGAAACTCTCCGAAAAGGCTTTGGAAGTCTACGAACAACTTGCCAAGAGATTCAATGTGGAATATGACGATACGGGAAGTATCGGTAAGAGATACAGAAGACAGGATGAAATCGGAACACCTTTCTGCATCACCATCGATTTTGAAACGCTGGAAGACCAGAATGTTACAGTAAGAGACCGTGACACCATGGAACAGATCAGAATGTCCGTATTTGATCTTGCCGAATATATCGAGAAAAAGCTTGAATTTTAAAGAAAAAGGATGGATGCAGATTGCCTCCATCCTATTTTTTCTGATGAACTTCAGGTATAATAGTTTGTGATTTCAAAGAAAGAAGATAGAATGAGAATAGAATAATTGATGCTGGAGGAAAAATGAAAGACAATAGAAGGAATAAAACGACAAATGAACAGCTGGCAAACAGCTCCGTGAAGAAAGCGGTGGATGGTGTATATGATCTGATTATGAGTAATGCACTCTTTATGCTTTTCAATCTACACATACTGCTTTTTCTTCTCTTTTTAAAACCGGCCAATATTGTGCTGTATTATCTCCTCATAGCGCTATTAAGCCTGAATCTTTTGCCTTCCTACTCAGCGCTGATGTATGCGGTGAGAAAGAAAAGAGAAGGATCCTCCGAGATTATGGTTGAGTTTTTAAAAGGCTACAAGGAGAATTTCAAGAAAAGTCTTATCATCGGATCTATTGGTGCAGTCCTGATCGCTTTCACATCATACAATGCACTGTTCTTCTTCATTACAGATATGAGTCTGATCTACTGGGCATTGCAGCTGATCATTTTCCTTATGCTGTTTGCGGTTTTAGCAACAGTTCCTGTTATGGTTTTTGAAAAAGGAACATTGAAAGAAGTGCTTTCAAGGACAAAGATAAACTTTTCCAAGCTCCTTCTCGGAGCAGCGGCAGCCACGCTGATCATTCTACTGAGCATATACCTTGGACGCATAATCGTTGTCCCATTAATATTCGGGTTTGCGCTGGCAGCCATAGCTCAAGATGCGATGCATGCAAGAATGATCGGACAGTCTAAAAAGAGATAATAAGGATGGTTTTTATGGGTAGAGATTTTAATGAATTTAAACAGACAATAAGAAATAAACGGGTCGGGGTTGTCGGTCTTGGCGTAAGCAATATTCCGCTCATCGAATTTCTCCTTTCTCTTGGTGCTGTAGTGGTGGGATATGACAAAAGAGAGCTTACATCACTTTCAGAGGAAGTCCTGGAATTTACTGATCGCGTAGAACTTTTTCTAGGAGAGGATTATTTAAGTCACCTTACGGGACTGGATCTGATTTTCAAGACACCAGGGATGCGGATCGATCATCCAGCGCTTTTAAAGGCGAAGGAAGAGGGTGCTGTCATCACCTCTGAGATGGAAGAATTCCTGAAGTACTGCAAGGCAAGAACCATAGGAATCACCGGCAGTGATGGAAAGACCACCACAACCACAGTGGTGGGAGAGATTCTCAAAAAAGCAGGCTATCAGGTATATGTAGGTGGAAATATTGGTACCCCTCTCTTTACAGAAGTGGAGAAAATAAAACCTCAGGATGTGGTTGTACTGGAACTTTCCAGTTTTCAGCTCATGACCATGACCACATCTCCGGAAATCGCCATTGTGACGAACCTGTCACCGAATCATCTGGATATGCATAAAGACATGGAGGAATATATAGAAGCGAAGAAGAACATCTTCAGGTACCAGAAACCGTCTGATGTGCTCATTCTGAATGTGGACAATGAGATCACAAGATCTTTTGCACCTCTTGCCAAAGGCAAAGTGGAGTTCTTCTCATCGAAGAATGAGACCGAGGATGCTTACTACAAAGATGGAAGTCTGTTTCTCCGTGATGAGCGTGTTGTGGACCTTAAGGAAATGAAAGTGAAGGGCATTCACAATGCGGAGAATTTCCTCGCGGCTTTTCTGGCTGTAGAAGATTTTGGTGCAAAACCGGTTATGAGAGAACTGGCCATTTCCTTTCCAGGCGTAAAACATCGATGCCAGTTCATAAGAGAATATGAAGGCGTGAGATATTACAACGATTCCATTGCATCCAGCCCTACAAGAACTCTGGCAAGCATCGGTTCTTTCGAAAGGAAAGTGAATGTTATTCTAGGTGGCTATGATAAGCAGCTGGACTTTGCACCCCTTGCAGAAGAGGGATACAAGTATATTGAAAATGCGATTCTTGTCGGAGATACGAAATATAAGATTCAGGAAGCTTTTAACAATGCAGAAGAGAAATCAGGAGTATATGTTCCGCTGCATATGGCAGAAAGCTTTGAAGACGCAGTGAGGATCTTGAAATCCATCAGTAAAGAGGGGGACACTGCAATCCTGTCACCTGCCTGTGCGAGTTTTGATATGTTCAGAAACTTCGAGGAAAGAGGCGAAAGATTCGTGGAACTTGTGAATGGATTCTAAACATCTGTGGATAAAATAAGTTTTTTATCCGTTCTAATTGTATGATAGGAAAGTTTGAGGTAAAATCTACTAGAGAAAACATAAACAAAAGAAATCGGGTATAAAGTGGCTTTAAAGCTATAGGAGGGTAAAATGAACAATAAGAATAATATCAAGAGAATCGGGATTATGACTGGTGGAGGAGACTGTCCTGGTCTGAATCCTGTAATCAGAGCGGTGACTAAAACTGCAATCAGTCAATACGGATGGGAAGTCATCGGGATCAGAAACGGGTACAAGGGTCTCTATGAGAATGACTGGGTCAAGCTTGAAGGAGATATCACATCAGGACTGCTTCATAAAGGTGGTACAATCCTATACAGCTCCAACAAAGACAATCTTTTCCACTATCTTGTAGAAGAGAACGGCGAAATGGTCTATAGAGATGTATCAGATGTAGGTGTGGAAAACATCAAGAATCTGGATATTGACGTTATGTTTATCGTTGGCGGAGACGGAACGCTTACATCAGCAAGAGACTTTGCAAGAAAAGGTGTGAACATCGTAGCCATTCCAAAGACCATTGACAATGATCTGGCGTCCACTGACCGTACCTTCGGATTCTCAACAGCTGTCAATGTAGCAACTGAAGCACTGGACCGTCTTCATACAACGGCTCAGTCCCATCACCGAATCATGATTCTTGAAGTTATGGGAAGATACGCAGGATGGATCGCTCTTCATTCAGGCATTGCCGGTGGAGCAGATGTAATCCTTCTTCCAGAGATTCCTTATGATATCCATAAGGTAGTCGAGAAAATCGATGAACGAAAGAAGCGTGGAAAGAACTTCTCCATCGTTGTGGTAGGAGAAGGTGCAAGACCTATTGACGGCGAAGTTGTTGTAAGAGACATCGTTGAAGATTCACCAGATCCTATAAGACTTGGCGGAATCGGCATCAAGGTTGCACATGATCTTGAAAAACTCTGCGGAAACGAGACCAGAGCAACAATCCTTGGACATCTGCAAAGAGGTGGAAGCCCATCCTCATCGGATAGAATCCTCTCCACCAGATATGGTGTTGCTGCAGTGAAACTTGCTGCTGAAGGCAAGTTCGGCAACATGGTCACCCTGAAGGGGAACGAAATGTCCTATGACTCACTGGAAAATGTCATCGGAAGAAAATCAAAGAACGTCAATCCCAACGGAGATATGGTAGAAACTGCCAGAGCAATCGGAATCTCCTTCGGAGACTGATCCTAGAATAATCAGGAACTGTGCTGAAAAGCATGGTTCTTTTTTTGCGTTCGATTCTTTTTTATTGGATTCCAGGAGTGAAATGGATAGAAACAAGTAGAAACAGACAAAAAAGGCGATTTGAAGAGGTTAATTTGCAATCGATTACTTGTTGTGCACACGTTTGCATGGTATAATTCTGACAGATAAACAAAGCAGAAATAAGGAAAAAGGATAGGTATACATATGAAAAAAAGTAGGTTCATTCATAAGATCAGTGCTGTTCTTCTACTGGTATTTTTCTTTACACCAATCTTGTCATTAAGAGACATCGTCAAGGTTCATGCAGAGAACGATGTGGACATGACGGTTCATTATCAGAGAGAGGACGGAAACTACGAAGACTGGAATCTGTGGCTCTTTGAAGAAGGTGGACAAGGAGAACAGGTGGATTTTCTTGAAGAAGATGCGTACGGCAAAGTCGCAACGATAAAGACTTCAAGCGAAAAAAGCCGATTCGGCTTCATCGTCCGAAAAGGGGACTGGGTTGAAAAAGACATAGACGAAGACCGTTTCATTGATCTTCAGGACGGAAAAGGCGAAGTCTGGCTGAAATCGGGAGATGAGACTGTCTATACAGAGGAGCCTCAAGGTGAAGAAGCAGAGACTGCCGTCATCGAAGGGGAGCTTGAACTTCGTATTCACTATCGAAGATTTGATGAGAACTACGACGGATGGAACCTGTGGCTCTGGCCAGAGGGCGGAGAAGGGGAAGCCTATGACTTCACCTCTGAGGATGAATATGGAAAGGTGGCAGTCATTGGCGTAGATGTGACAGATGCGTCCAAGATCGGCTTCATCATGCGTAAAGGGGAATGGGAAGCGAAAGATGTGGACATGGACCGCTTCATTTCTGTGAGCAAGGCAAAAGACGGGTCTCTTGATGTCTATCTTCTTGAGAAGGACCCCAATGTCTATTACGAAGAGGGAGAGGTGGATCTTTCACCGAAGATCCTGAGAGCGGAGCTGACCACGGTGAATAAAATCAAGGTCAATCTGTCCATTCCTATGACACTTGAACATGACCAGAAAGAAGGACTCAGTCTGAAGTCCGGTGGTGATGAATATGAAATTCAGACCATCTACTTTGCTGAAGGAGGAAGACCAGAAACGTCCAGTCAGTTTGAAATTCTTCTTGCTGAGCCTCTGGAGCTTGGAAAGACCTATACCCTATCCAGGGAAGGTTATGGAGAAAAAGCGGTAATGATGAGCGGTGTATTCTCCACCAAGGCGTTTGAAAACACTTATCATTTCGATGGCGAACTGGGTGCGCTCTACGAGAAGGAACAGACGACCTTCAGGCTCTGGGCACCTACGGCAACCAGCGTCAGGTTAAATCTTTTTACCGCTGGAAATGACGTGGAAGCCCATGAGAATCCTGAGATGGAATCGAAAGAGAACGGTATATGGGAATATGTGCTTTCCGGTGACCATCATGGACTGTACTATACGTATACCGCAACGAATCTTGGTGTAGAGCAGGAAGCCGTGGATCCTTATGCGAAAGCGGTGGGCGTCAATGGAGTAAGAGCCATGGTGGTGGACCTTGAGAGCACCAATCCTGAAGGATGGGCGGAAGATGAAAAACCTGAATTCAAGGATCCTACAGACGCCATCATCTATGAGCTTCATGTAAGAGACCTGTCCATCTCTGATGATTCAGGAATCACAAACAAGGGGAAATTTCTTGGTCTTACGGAAAAAGATACGGTGGGACCGGATGGCGTTTCCACAGGACTGTCTCACCTCATCGATCTTGGGGTGACGCATCTGCATCTTCTTCCAGCATTTGATTTCAGAAGTATTGATGAAACAAAACTGGATGAGAACAACTTCAACTGGGGTTATGACCCACAGCATTTCAATGTTCCGGAAGGATCCTATTCTACAGATCCATACAATGGAGAAGTGAGAATCAGAGAATTCAAGGAAATGGTGCAGACGCTTCATGAAAATGAAATCAGAGTGGTGATGGATGTAGTCTATAACCATACTGGAGCTTCAGGAGATTCCGATTTCACGAAGATCGTTCCAGGGTACTACTACAGAATGAATGATGACGGCAGCTTCAGCAACGGCAGCGGAACTGGAAATGAAACCGCATCGGAAAGATCCATGATGAGAAAATACATCGTGGATTCAGTGGTGTTCTGGGCAGAAGAATACGGCGTGGACGGCTTCAGGTTTGACCTCATGGGTCTTCATGACATTGATACCATGAAAGCCGTGAGAGAAGCGCTGGATGAAATAGATCCAACGATCCTCATCTATGGTGAAGGCTGGACAGGTGGTGATTCACCTCTACCTGATAAAGAGAAAGCACTGAAAAGAAATACATGGCGTATGGATGGTG
>DATIRH010000249.1:0-1545 GCA_035469845.1 Proteiniclasticum sp.
CCAGGATAGCTTCGTTATCAGCAAGGTATCCACCTTCAAAGGGAAGCGCTGAAGGATTATGACATCCTGGACAGTGATGTGAACAGCCCTGGGCAAAAACAACCAGTCTAAATCCTTCGCCATCCACAATAGATTCATCTATGACATCGGCAGCTCTAATCATTGTTAAGACCTGCTCTGGCGTGTGTTACTCTGTCCTTCACCTCAGTAAGCTTTGCGTCATTGAAGCGGTCCAAAGAACCCACAAGGTAGCCAGTGATTCTTCTGATTCTAGTAAATGGATGACTTTCCTCTTTTCTTTCGCATTTAGGACAGATGTCATCTATAATACCCTGATATCCGCATGCTGAATCGTAATCCACCGGGTGATTGATGGAGCCATATCCGATTCCTGATTTCTGCATATGCTGGATAATCTTCATAAATGCTTTCGGGTTCTTTCTGGCATCACCATCAAGTTCAACATAGGTGATGTGCCCTGCATTTGTAAGCTCATGGTAGGGTGCTTCTATATTGATTTTGTCAAAAGCGCTCAACGCATAATGAACTGGAACATGAAAGCTGTTTGTATAATACACCTTGTCGGTGACTCCGGTTATTTTTCCGAATATCTTCTGATCTAGAGAGACAAATCGACCCGATAGACCCTCAGCTGGAGATGCGATGAGTGAGAAGTTGAGCTTCCGTTTTTCAGATTCCTGATCCAGCTTATTTCGCATGGCTGAAATGATCTGTAGACCGATTTCCTGTGAGTCACTGCATTCACCATGATGTTTCCCAGTGAGTGCTACAAGTGCTTCAGCAAGACCGATAAATCCGATAGACAGAGTTCCGTGTTTCAGTACCTCTTCCAAAGTATCCTGTGAGACCAGCTTTTCACTGCCGGTCCAGATCCCTTGACCCATAAGAAAAGGGAAGTTCTTCACTTTCTTAGCAATCTGTATCTGATAGCGGTGAAGAAGCTGATCGATGACGAGCTCCATGGCCATATTCAGTTTATCTAAAAAAACGGAAACATCCCCTTCAGATAATATTGCGATTCTAGGCAGATTGATGGAAGTGAAGCTTAAATTTCCTCTACCATAGGATGTTTGAAGATTTTCATCCACAACATTGGATATAACTCTGGTTCTGCACCCCATATAGGAGATTTCCGTTTCCGGTTGTCCTTCCTTATAATACTTCAGATTAAATGGAGCATCCTGAAAAGAGAAATTCGGGAAAAGTCTTTTTGAACTTACTTTCACTGCCTGCTCAAATAGATCATAATTTGCATCTTCTTTTTTCAGGTTGACACCATCTTTGATTCTGAAAATATGAATCGGGAAGATCGGTGTTTCTCCATTTCCGAGTCCGCGTTCCAGAGAGAGCAGAAGATTTTTCATGACCAGCCTACCTTCAGCTGTTGTATCAGTGCCATAGTTGATTGATGAGAAAGGCACTTGTGCACCCGCTCTGGAATTCATTGTATTGAGATTGTGGATCAGGGCTTCCATGGCTTGATAAGTGCTTCTGTCTGTTTCTTTCATGGATTCATTTCTAGAG
>DATIRH010000250.1:0-2485 GCA_035469845.1 Proteiniclasticum sp.
CCTCCTAAAAGATAAAACTTCTTGTCAGGCTGCTTTTTCCGATCAATATAATACTGGGAAAAGGAAACGGAAAATCCCATAATGAGACCTGACAGTAGAACCGTTGGGAATCTGTAGTCTTTGAAAATAAGCTGCATAAGATAAGGCACAGCAAACACCGTTGTGATTCCTGCTATAAAGATGAAAATTGCACTCTTATAGCCGATCATCGGGATATTATAATCTGTCCGTCCTATGGAAGTCTTGTAATCTTTCTTTTCTTCTTCTTTTACCTGCCACTTCGTCGCCATGATTACACATCCTTTCTATGGAATGAAAACGGGTTCGGGGTGATATTTCCTAGAATCACATGTTCCTTTGCACCGGTTGCTCCGAGTACGTTTCCATACCGCCTGTTATACGTCTCATTTCCGAGAATCACAAAAGCGATGGCTTCCTTGGCATCGCTGGACAGTCCAACCTCTTCCTGGGTAACAACTTCCGTTTCAGGAAGGAGCTCTTTCAGATATTTAACCAGCGCTTTATTGTGCGCACCTCCACCACCAAGAATCACCTTTTCCAGTGCATACTGTTTCATGATGAATCTGTTGTAGCTCTCTGAGATGGTTCTTGCCGTAAACATGGTCAAAGTCGCGATGAGATCTTCCTTTTTCATAGAATCATGATCTTCAATGACTTTTCGTGTGTACTGTTCTCCGAAGTCTTCCCTGCCTGTGGATTTAGGCAGATTCATTGCTAGATAGGGGTGATTTAGTAATGAACCAAGCAGCTTTTCATCCACCATGCCAGAAAGAGCAGTTTCTCCACCAAGATCATAGGGTCTGTCATAAAGTAGTTTCATTGCTTCATCAATGACCATATTTCCAGGTCCGGTATCAAAAGCAAAGACCTCCTCTTCCCTCTGACCTTTGGGAATCACAGTTACATTGCCGATTCCTCCGATATTCTGCAGCGCGATGGTCTTATCCTTCTTCCCGTAAAGTATGATCTCGCTTAGAGGAACCAAGGGGGCACCTTCTCCTCCAGCGGCCATATCCATGGTTCTGAAATTTGAGATCACATCCACATGATTGTCATAGGCAATCACTGCAGGCTCTCCGATCTGGAGCGTACTTTTGGCTAGAACGCTTGTATCCTTTGGAATATGATAGATGGTCTGTCCGTGTGAAGCCACAAAGGCCAGATCCTCACCCTTTAAATTATTGCTTCTTAACAGATCTCTCACCGCATTGGAAAAAAGTCTGCCAAGCTTGAAATTTAAAGAGGAAATAAGATCTGTCGTAGGGACTTCATTTCTTATAACAGTCCGGATTTCTTCTTTCAGTTCGGCTTCTATTTCATAGGTTTTAAAATCCAGAAGTTTTACTTCTGTGTTTTGTCCCTGTCCTTTGATCTCACATAACGCTGTGTCTACTCCATCCAGGGAAGTTCCTGACATTAAACCGATGGCAAGCATTACTTGATCCCGTCGATCTTCTTATGCATCTTGATCAGAGATTCAATCAGGGTTTTTGATTCCATGGCAGTCATGAGCTGATCCTGTGCATGTACGAATAGAACAGATACTTCAGGCTTTTCACCTCTGGCTTCTGCCTGAATGATGGCTGTCTGCACTTTGTGCGCTTCCAGAAGATTCTGGTCCGCTTCTTTCATCAGCGCGCCGATCTTGTCGTAGTTTCCCTTTTCCGCTTCACCTAAGGCTTCATAGGCAAGACCTTTTGCAGTTCCTGCAAAGTTGATGATGTTAAAGATGATCATTTCCATTTCACTAGTCATTATATTTTTTCCTCACTTTTTTTCGCATTTTCGATGGCTTTAGAAATCCTGCCTTCATTGATTTCAAGAAGGATTTCCGCTTCTTCTTTTGTCAGTCCCGCTTTCTCCATGACGATGGCTGTCTTCACAGACAATCCGCTCTTTTCAAAGAGTGCTTCCGCATCTTCACCTCGTAAGTCTGTGGTCATTTCAATGATTCTTTTCGCTCGAACCTTCAGCTTCTGATTGGTTGCTTTCACATCCACCATAAGGTTTCCGTATACTTTTCCGAGCTTGATCATGACTGTCGTTGAAATCATGTTGAGAATCAGTTTCTGAGCGGTGCCCGCTTTCATTCTGGTGGAACCAGTAACAACTTCTGGTCCGACAATGGCTTCAATGGGATACTGTGCCGGTTCTGATACTTCCGCATTCCTGACGCAGCTTATGGAAGCAGTTACTGCACCCAGCGTATTTGCATACTCAAGAGCACTGATCACATAGGGTGTTCTACCTGATGCCGCAAGACCTACCAGTGCATCCTTCTCTGACAACCCTATTTCTTTAAGGTCTGTCACAGCCTGCTCCTTCACGTCTTCTGCACCTTCGATGGCACTATGAAGCGCTTTAAGCCCTCCTGCAATGATTCCCTGTATCAGTCCGGGGTCAACACCGTAAGTTGGTGGACATTCCGATGCATCAAGGACACCTAATCTTCCTGATGTACCTG
>DATIRH010000251.1:0-2326 GCA_035469845.1 Proteiniclasticum sp.
AAAACAGGCTTTTTCCTAAGAGCTGTTGGCGACAATGAGGAAATCCTTACATCCCTTGGTGCAGACAGTCATAAAATCAAGATTCTAGGCCTTATGGTGGCAAACTTTCTGGCCGGACTCTCAGGTGCGCTTACAGCGCAGTATCAGGGATTCTCGGATATCGGAATGGGAACCGGAAGTGCCGTGACGGCTCTTGCAGCAGTCATTATCGGCTTTTCCCTTCTGAAGAAACTAAACGTCTCCATGAGCACCGTTGCCATCTCCGGTGCAATCCTTTATAAAGGCATCCTTGTCTTTGTACTTCGATTCGGACTGGATCCAAATGATTTCAAGCTGGCAACAGCCATTGCAGTCATCCTTGCCATGGGCTTCACATCAGGTGCCTTCAAGCACAAAAAGAAACCCGTAAAAAAAGTGATCTTATCTGAAGGAGGTGAGTCCTATGCTGAATCTGGAAGCTTTGTCAAAAACCTTTAACAAGGATACACCTTTAGAAAACAGAGTCATTGATGATCTTTCACTGAAAGTGGACCGTAAGGACTTCATCACTCTACTAGGGTCCAACGGTGCAGGAAAGTCTACCCTTCTCAATCTCATTGCAGGAACCCTGGAAGAAGACGAAGGACAGATCATCCTGGACGGAGAGAACCTGACCCATAAAAAAGCATACAAAAGAGCCAATCTCATCGGACGTGTCCATCAGGATCCAAGGCTTAGCGTCTCTCCTAATATGACACTTCTTGAAAACCTGTCTCTGGCAGATGCCAAAGGAAACAGTTTCAGCCTCAAGAGAGCCATTGATCTAGGCAGAATAAGCTACTATAAAGAGCAGCTTGAAATGCTGGGGTTAGGACTTGAAACGAAGCTTCATACCAAGATCGGACTGCTGTCCGGAGGACAGAGGCAGGCCGTTGCGCTCTTCATGGCTGTGATGAAAAAACCGAAGCTTCTTCTTCTGGATGAACATACGGCAGCCCTTGACCCACGCACTTCAGAGATCATCATGGGCGTCACAGAGAAGCTGATCAGTCAGGAAGAAATCACTACCCTTATGGTCACTCATAATATGAACCATGCACTGGCCTACGGGAACAGACTCCTGATGATGCATGAAGGAAGAATTGTAGAAGACCTTCGTGGTAAAGACAAATCAGTCCTCACAACGAAAGATGTCATCACCATGTTCAAGAAGAACGCCGAAGTCATCGAAGACAGAATGGTTCTTGGAATTTAACGCAAAATCTTTTTCATGAACAACTCCTCCCAATTCAAAGGTCCTCCTGAAGTTCACTTCAGGAGGACCTTTTTTATACTTTCCACGTTATTTTCTTATAATCAATTGTACAGATGAACAGCTCCGATGTGTATACTGTTTTCTATACTTGCAATATGTTATATTTAGTGTATAACAAATAATATTATGACAGTAAGGAGATATAAAATGGCAAAAGTTTCTTTGCAGGGAAAAGGTAATGGAGAAGAGGTTGTTCACTTCATCATAGAGGAAATGGGTAGAAGCAGTAAGTCCGTAGAACTCATTGATTCAGTGACCCGTAGAATCGGCGATACCACCGTCTATATCATGGTTTTTGAAAAGTTCTTCATCCGTTCCTCCAGCTGGGCAAGCCTTACGGTGATTGTGACCGCTGAAAATGACGACATTATCGTGGTTGCAATCGGTGCAGGTGGAGCCCAGGACTATCTCATGAAGTTGTCCTGGGGTGCAGAAGAGAGCTTTGTCTCTTCGATCGAGAACATCCTCTCCAGAGAGAACTTCACTCGAATCGAATAACGCGTAAAGTTCGTAGAGCAAAACCTCCCGAAGAAAACATCTTCAGGAGGTTTTTATGATTGATTCATTTATACTTATCTACTTATCTACTTCTCTGCTTCCCTACTCGATTCTGATCTTGTTCTCTCTGGCATGATAGAAAAGATACTGCTGGGCTATCCCTGCCAGGTTTCCAAACTGATTCTGACCGAACTCCCTGATCTTCGTGAGATTACTTCCTTCTGCACCGTAAAAATGCATCATGGCCTTTTTCACCCATACATCCACCGGAAAAGCCTCCTGTTTCTTCATGGAAAAGAGCATCACGCAATCAGCCACCTTGGCTCCGACACCTGTGTATCTCTGCAGCGCTTTATGACAAAGATCCTGTGGAAGAGCGGCTATGCTTAACAGATCATCCAGAACCGATTCCTTCTCGTCCTCTGTCAGCTCTCTGGTCTTTTCTTCCTCTTTAAGCAGCTCTGCTTCTCTGATCGCCTGTACCGTGTCATAGATGTATTTTGCTCGGTAGCCTACTCCAAGTTCCCTAAGCTC
>DATIRH010000252.1:0-5017 GCA_035469845.1 Proteiniclasticum sp.
AGAAGCCTGCATCGAATGATTTTGAAGATATTATGTCTAAATTCATGAAAGAAAGTGAAGAAATCATGTCTGACTACAAGAAAAAACAGGAAGTCAGAACAAAAAATAGAAAAGGGTAATTCCTAGTCTATCAAAGGTAATCATTAAAACGGAAAATAATACCTGGTTTTTCCAGGTGTTATTTTCATTTTTATTGTTGACAAGGCATTGGGCATGATATATAATTAATTTTGTCGCTGAGATGAGGCGATGACAAATGCGGCGGAATAGCTCAGCTGGCTAGAGCATTCGGTTCATACCCGAAGGGTCGTAGGTTCAAGTCCTATTTCCGCTACCATTTCCTTTAATATGCTGGAGTGGCGAAACTGGCAGACGCACAGGACTTAAAATCCTGCGGTAGTGATACCGTACCGGTTCAATTCCGGTCTTCAGCACCAAATTAATATCGCGGGGTGGAGCAGTTGGCAGCTCGTCGGGCTCATAACCCGAAGGTCGTAGGTTCAAGTCCTACCCCCGCTACCATTTATAAGACAGTCTAATTTGATTAGACTGTTTTTTTGTGCGGTGATTTTTGCAGACACTTTTTTGTTAACATCGATTAACCGATTGTTAATGGCAGGAATTTAAGTTGGTGATATAATACTAACAAAAAATAAAAGGAGTGTTGAGAAGATGTTGCAGTCCACATTGAATATTGAATTGAGAGAGCAGTCCTATCAGCCTGTATTTAGTATCAGAACACGGACGGATGCTAAGTCGCTACCGGCTCTTATCGGTGAGTCCTATAGCAGAATAGGTCAGTATCTGAATGAGCTTGATATCGAGCCTAAGGGGCTTCCATTTGTGGCATATTATAATTTGGATATGAATGATCTGGATGTGGAAATCGGATTCCCTGTGGATGATGTGATTCCTGGAAACCATGATATGTGTCCAGGGGAGCTGGAGAAGGGAAGAATGGTCACCTGTAGGTACAATGGACCTTATGATGGCATGGAGGAAGTTTACAAAGAGATGAATAGATATATAGAAGAAAAGGGCCTTAAGGCGAAGGGGATAGCGTATGAAACCTACTATAACTCACCGGATGAAGTGAAGAGTCCTGAGGAACTGGTAACTAGGATCGACTTGCCTATATATTAAAATAAGGTTGTCAGCCCGACATTCAATGAGTGAACTGTCGGGCTATTCATTTAATGGGGTGACTTTATTTCTCCATATGAGAATGGAACATTTTACAATCATAGCCCTCCTTGTACCTAAATCATGGACAAGAGAAAGTTGATACTGGAAAATGAAATGTGAAGAAATAAGATGGATGAAATGAAATGAAAAAAAGAAATGAAAACACATATGATGAGAAGGTGCCTGAGGCATTCTAAGATAACAAAAGGACAGAACCTTAGGCGTTTTATCCTTTTGTTATGGAGTAAGGAAGTGTGGAAGTTGGAAATCAGAGAACTGTCTATAAGTGAACTGGAAGATGCGGCAAATCTAATCAGAAAAGTTTTTCTGGAAACGGAAGCGATGGAATGTCAGGCAAAGGGAGTTGGATTTTTTCTTGATTCTGTGAAGGCGGACTCTTTTCTTCCCTTGATCAGGGAGGAAAATTATCTGCTTTATGGATTATTTTTTGATGATGGAGGCCTGGCTGGAGTTCTAGGCGCGAGAGGGAACTACTTGGCGCTGCTTTTTGTGGATCAGAAACATAAAGGAAAAGGTTGCGGAAGGGAGCTCTTTGACTATTATAAGAAGAGGATTGCTTCTGGAGAGGAACATTATGGAAGAATAACAACAAATTCATCTATAGGTGCTCAAAATTTCTACGAGAAACTGGGGTTTAAGGTTGCTGGAGAAAAGGTGGAGATTTTCGGTGTTCCATACATACCTATGATGATGGTAATTTAGCATGGAGACTGGAATTATAATGATGTAGAGATATGAAGTTTCTAATAAAGCGAAGCACAAAGGACCAGGAGAAATCATGCTGATTTCATCCTGGTCCTTCAATCTTGGCATATAGGGCTCACTTAGATCCAAAGTGCAAAGAAAAGTGCTATCATCGATATACCGAGGGTGCTGGCTCCTAAAGTGATATACTGCTGTGGTTTCTGATACTCCATCAGGTTTCTGCTTTTCTTTGGCACAGACTTCATCTTCGCCAAGGTAAAGAAGCTGAGAATGGATATTCCGAAAGAACATGCAGCGGTTATATATAGAAATCCACGTAATATTTCTCTAAATTCCATAATGTACCTCTCCGTTTCGTATTGAGATTAGACTATTTTACATTAGATAGTATAGCATAAGTTGGTTAGAGAAGTAAAAAATGTTATTTTATTCACATCAAATATTTTTGAGGAAATTCTCGTATTCCTCCACGAACTTCTCTGGTTCCTCAATCTGAGGACTATGTCCTGATTTTTCAAAGACTGCCTCTTTGAAGATGCCTCCGCTCTTCGCATACTCTTCGAAGATCGCTCTTGTCTGGGTCACCATAGGCTGGGGAGGATACACCTCAGCACCAGGCCATCCAGGGATGACACCAAGCTGTCCCAGGAAACCCACATCGCTGAAGGAAGTATCCGAGACAATCTTGTCCTGTGCCCCTCTAACCCAGATCACAGGAGGCTTAGGGCTTATATCAGTTATCCTGGTGAGGTTCACATACTTTGGACTCATGGTGTTGCCTACACCCTTTGTTCCAGGTCCAAGGAAAGGCCACTCCGCTGCAGGAAGAGCGTCTCCAGGATAGAAATCATCGCCGATTTCCATGAGGAACATGGATTTCACAAACAGATCCCGAAGTTCTTCCGTGATCTGATAGTCACTCCCGAAAAGTCCCTTCAGCACATTCGGTGCAGAGGCAGGGTTATCAGGATTCAGGTCCTTGTTTTTAAGACCTTCTACAAAGGCTTTATTGACAAGGCCGCCTCCGGTCCCGGCATGGGATGCGTGAGTCACTTCGCCTTCCTTGCCTTTGGTTCCTGAGAATCCGTAAGGGGAAAGAGGGTTTATGAGACCAAGGCTTTTAACATCATGTGGATAGTCGATGGTGTACTGCATGGCGACGCCTCCACCCATGGACCACCCTATGATATGCGCTTTTTCGATCTTCAGTGCTTCCATGAAGCTTCTGATGTCCTCAGACCAGGTCTTCATGCCATTGGTAGAATCTATGGGCAGCCTTTCTGTATATCCATATCCTCTAAGGTCTGGTGCATAGATATGAAATTTCTCTTGCAGTTTTTCCATGGTAGGGACAAAAAAGAGGTTTGAAGAGGTATTACCGTGGATGAGGACCAGAGGTTCCTTTCCCGGGTCTCCACCTTCAAGATAGGATACTGAAAGTCTTTCAGTTCTTATTTCTTTTTTTTCGAATGGAGTAAGCATATACATCCTTCCTTTCCTAATTATATTAATCATATTAATGGTTATTTTAGACCATCTTCTTCCGTATGTAAACAGTTTCTAATGGAGGCGATGAACAAATACTAGCACCTGAATATCCCTTAGCACTTAAATAACATAGATTCTACTTATTCAGAATAAAGGAAAAGGGAAAGGCCTAAATAGGTCTTTCCCTGTAGCTTCTGATTTCCTGAGTGAGAAGTGGAAGGATTTCAAGTGCATCTCCGACAATTCCGATATTGGAGGAGCCGAATATGGGTGCATCCGGATCTTTATTGATGGCGATGATGTAATCTGATTTCTCCATGCCAGCAATATGCTGGACGGCACCGGAAATACCACAGGCGATATATACTCTGGGTTTCACGGTTTTTCCAGTCTGACCCACCTGGAACTCCTTATCGATGTGACCTTCATCCACTGCAGCTCTTGAGCCTCCAACTTCCGCTCCGATCATGTCTGCACATTCTCTTAGAATATGGAAGTTGCTTCCCACGCCACGGCCTCCGGAAATGATGATGTCCGCTTTCGCGATATCGATGGCCATATGGTCCTTGGGGAGCACTTCAAGGATTCGTACAGAATCTTTGATATTTTCAGTATGAACTTCTCTCTTCTCGATTTCAAAGAGGCGTTCCTTGTCTATGGAAAGGGCATCCATGACGCCTGGCCTTATGGAGGTCATCTGCGGTCTCTTCGTTTCGTTGATGATGGTGCCGAAAAGATTTCCGCCAAAAGCCGGTCTGGTCACATAAAGAAGGGAAGAGTTCTCGTCTTCCGGATCAAATTCCAGCTTCGTTGCATCGGCGGTGAGGCCTGTGTCGCAACGGGCAGCCAGTCTTGGTGCCAGGTCTCTTCCAAGCACTGTGGCTGGAACAAGAAATATATCTGGTTTATCGGTTCTGATGAGCTCATCAAGAAGTGTGGTATACACTTCAGTGCTGTAAGTGCGAAGAGACTCGTGGCGGAGATTGATGACTTTATCCGCACCGCGATAACCAAGTTCATGGAGAACTTCCTCACCAGGTGCTCCAAGAATGACAGCGATGACGCTGTAGCCTAGATTTGGCCTGCATTCCTTCAGCCTTTTTGCTTCACCGAGAAGTTCAAGGCTCGCATCATGAAGCTTGTGCTCATGCTGTTCTATAAAGACGTAGAGGTCGCGATAATCCTTAATATTCATTGTTTGCCTCCTGCTTGCCGATGTAGTTGCTGTCCATGAGCATCTCGAAGATCTTACGTGCGGATTCTTTAGGCTCTAATGTCAGAATATCCGAGTTCTTGTGGACTTCCTTCGTGAAGGTCTTCTTCACCTTAGTCGGAGAACCTTTGAGCCCTATGGTCATGGGGTCAAGGTTCAGGTCGTCGTATTTTATGATCCGTATTTCTTTATCGAAGGCCTCCATGATTCTCTTCACATTCATGTAGCGGGGCTTTGCGATGCTTGCTAAGGTAGTGATCAGGCAAGGCATATCAGATTCAATGATCTCATATCTGTTTTCCAGTGCCTTTTTCACTCTGATTTTACTTTCGCTGATTTCAAGAATCTCATCTACGTAGGTGATCTGCGGCAGTTTCAGCTTCTCTGCTGTCTGAGGTCCCACTT
>DATIRH010000253.1:0-4577 GCA_035469845.1 Proteiniclasticum sp.
TCGGAAGAAGAACTGGGCCTTAAAGAGAAGGGCACCTGCGATGGTCTCATGATCATGAAAAAAGACACCGATATCGGAATAGACATCAAGGAAGCTCTGGGCCTGAACGGGGGCATCCTTGACCTTGAAATCACGTCCAACAGACCGGACTGTCTGAGCATTCTGGGTCTTGCAAGAGAAGCTCAGGCAATTTATGAAAAACCACTTAAAAAACCTTCCATGGACTTTCATCCGATCCCATCCGATGTGGAGCCGGTGAAGGTGTCTTTGGATACACCTCTGGTCAGAAGATATATGGCACGTGAAATAGTAGATGTGGTCATAGGGGAAAGTCCTGAATGGATCAAAAGCAGGCTTTTAGAAGCCGGTGTAAGACCCATAAACAACATGGTCGACATCACAAATTTTGTGATGCTTGAAATCGGTCAGCCTCTTCATGCTTTTGACAAGAGAGAAATCTCATCGGGCATCATTCGTGTCAGAGAAGCAGAAGGCGCAGAGAAATTCACAACCCTTGATGATATAGAAAGAACACTCAAAGAAAAGACGCTGCTCATCTGTGATGACAAGACCATCATCGGCATCGCCGGTATCATGGGTGGACTTGATTCAGAAATCAGAGAAGACACCAGCAGAGTCATCATAGAATCGGCGAATTTTGACGGGGTAACCACAAGAAATGCGTCCAGTTATCTCAATCTGAGGACTGAAGCGTCCACAAGATTTGACAAGGATATCGACCCGAATCTTGCAGCTTTAGCCATGGACCGTCTCTGCCATCTCGTGGAATCCCTTGAAATCGGAAAAGTGCTCGATTACACAGTGGATGTCTATAATGAAAAAAGAGAATCAAACCACCTTGAAGTGCCTGTTTCCTATATCAACAACTTCCTGGGCACTGAAATTTCTGAAGAGAGAATGACGGAGATTCTGAATCATCTTGAAATCAAAGCGGAAGCGAAGGAAGGTGTACTCCATATCGACACACCGACTTTCAGAAACGATCTGTCCATAAAAGAAGACATCACCGAAGAAATCGCAAGAATCTATGGTTACAACAATATAGAAGCAACCATTCCTCACGTGAATGCACCGCGTGGAGGCCGATATCCTCATCAGATCCTGCGAAGAAAACTGGAGGACTATCTGGTAGCACAAGGACTTTTCGAGTCCATCAGCTACAGTTTCATCTCCAGAAAGGATCTGGATAAAATTCTCATTCCACTGGATTCAAATCTGAGAAATATGGTGGAAATCAGAAATCCCTTAGGTGAAGATTTTTCTGTCATGAGAACCTCCATGCTTTCATCCATGATGGAGTCATTGAGCAGAAATGAAGCTAGAAGCAATGACGAAGCTTATCTCTATGAAATCGGAAAGATTTATCTGAAGACCGAGGGCATTCTTCCTGAAGAGAAAGAGATGCTTACCGTGGGCATGTACGGAAAAGATCTTTTCTATCATCTGAAAGGAATCGTGGAAGTCATTACAGAAGAGTTCGCCCTGGATAATATCAGCTACAGAAGAAGCGAAAATCCGTTCTTTCATCCAGGTAAATCAGCAGATATTCTTATCGGAAAACAGGTCCTTGGCAGTTTCGGTGAAGTCCATCCCAAGGTTCTTTCCAATTACAATATGGATAAAGCTTCCTATGTCCTTGAAATGGATCTGAAAACACTCTACACCAGTGCAGATCTTGAAAGGAAATATACTGAGATTCCTAAGTATCCATCCGTCACAAGAGATATCGCTGTCCTTATAGATGATGAAGTGCTTGTGCAGGAAATGGAAACCATCTTCAGAAAGCAGGGTGGTACTCTCCTTGAAAGCTATACACTCTTCGACGTCTATAAGGGTGCACAGCTCCCTGAAGGAAAGAAGAGCGTAGCCTACAATCTGGTCTACAGAAACAAGGAAAAGACACTCACCGACAAAGAAGTCAATAAGGTTCATGATAAAATCGTCAGAACCCTTGAGCATGTTCTAGGTGCATCCTTGAGATAATTTCTGAAACTGAATACTTCTTATCAGTTAATATAATCATCCGCTTCAATAAAAAATTGTTGAAGCGGATGATTTTTTTCCTAATAACGTCTATAATAGTCTATACACGATGTAATTTTTTAGAATATTATAAATTAACCGGCGCATCCGGTGCCGGTGTAGTAAAAATACCTGAAGGGGGACCGTAAGGATGAATAAAGTCACTGTTAGAATATGTGGACAGGAATATGTCGTCAAAGGGGAAGAAAAAGAAGAGTATCTGAGAAAAGTAGGAAAGGAAGTCAATCATCTGATTACTTCGATTATGGATAGGAACAAACAGATCGACACTTCTTCCGCCGCTGTTCTGGCTGCCTTAAACTCAGTGGACAGAGCATTTAAAAAAGATCTTGAAATGGAAGGCATCAAAAGAGAAGAGGGTTCTGTTTATCAGAAATCCGAAGGCCTGAAAGAAGAAATCAAGCTGATGGAAGAAGCGCTGGAAAAAATGCAGCGGGATAACCAGGCACTGAATGATAAAATCTCCGCCTTCAAAAACGCGGATGAAAAAGACAAGCTTTCAAAAGAACGTGAAATCAAAAGACTGGAAACGGAACTTAGACTGACCCAGGACAGCGCCAAAGAATACCGTGATGAGAACGAGACACTTTCAAAGCTGAACAAAGAACTGAAATTCGAACTGCAGTCCTATAAATACAAGGTACTGGAGCTTCAGAAGAAACTGTTCGACACACAGCTGACGCAGACGAAAGACAACAAGGAAAAGAAAGAAAAAAATCCGATTATAAAAGAAAAGCTGAAATAGCAGCTCCTTTGGCAGCTGCTCCTTTCAAGCTGACTTCAGGAATAAAACACATAACCGGCACTGACATGGTTCAGTTCCGGTTTTATGTTATAATGGATAAGGAAAATTTTAGTAGAAGAGGTAGATTAATTTGAATAATATAGAACTGCTTGCACCTTCAGGAAGTATGGAATCTCTCATCATGGCTGTTCAGAATGGAGCAGATGCCGTATATCTGGGAGGCACCAGATTCTCAGCCAGAGCCTATGCATCAAACTTTACAGAAGAGGAACTGGAAGAAGCTGTGGATTATTGTCATAGCTATGGTGTAAAAGTGAATATCACCCTGAATACCCTTCTCAAGGACAGTGAACTTGATGAGGCTATTTCCTATGCAGAATTTCTGTATACAATCGGTGTGGATGCCCTCATCGTTCAGGATACGGGACTAATCTACAGGCTGAGATCTCAGCTTCCTGATTTTGAGCTCCATGCATCGACTCAGCTCACCATCCACAACGGTGAAGGTGCGCTCTACTTTACAGAAAAAGGAATCAGAAGAGTCGTTCTTGCAAGAGAACTCTCCTTTGAAGAAATAAAATACATCAGCAAGGATCTGGGCGTGGAAACAGAAATTTTTGTCCATGGAGCCCTATGCATCAGCTACTCTGGCCAGTGCCTCATGAGCAGCATTCTGGGCGGGCGAAGCGGAAATCGTGGAAAATGTGCCCAGCCCTGCAGACTTCCTTATGATCTTATCGATGAAAGCGATGAATCCAAAGCGAAAGCTTACCTGATGAGTCCCAAAGACATCACGGCCGTGGACAATATGGATGAAATCCTGGACTCCGGAGTATATTCTCTGAAGATCGAAGGCAGAATGAAAAAGCCTGAATACGTGGCCGCCACCGTGAAATATTTCAGGGAAGAGATCGAAGGAAGAAAAGAGGCTTACCACAAAGCCAATCTTCTGAAGGTATTTAATCGTGAAGGTTTTTCAGATGGATATTTCCATGGCAAAACAGGAAAAGACATGATGTCCTTCAACTATCCTAAAAATACAGGTGTACCCATCGGAAAGGTCAACAGAGACGGAAGCCTTACGCTGGAGGAACCCCTCATGAAAGGGGATGGACTCCGCGTCGGTGAAAAAGGACTCACGGTGGAAGGTATTCGTGATCAGGGAGAGGTCAAAGAACATGCGAAGCCCGGAGAAACCGTGAAGCTCATAGGGAGAACCGTTCTTCCTGAAGGCACTGTATACAAAACCTACGATTTCGAACTCATGGATCAGCTGAAAAGAAGCCACAACGGAAATTATGACCGTAAGATAGAACTTACAGCACTACTTGCTTTCAGAGCCGGCGAAGAAGCGGTCCTTGAAGTCAGTTATAAAAACAGAGAATACAGACGAACGTCAAAAATCGTGGAAACACCGATCAAGGCGCCTTTAAGTCTTGAGAGAGTGGAAGAAGCGCTCAGGAAAAGCGGCGAATCACCTTTTGTCATCACGAAGATCGTCGCGGAAGACTTCAGCGAAGGATTTCTTCCGATCAGAGAACTCAATGAAATGAGAAGACTTCTACTGGAGGACATCGTTGAATTTGAAGTGAAGAGCGGAAAAAGAACGCTACCGATACAGCTACAGAAATCAGCGGTATCCATGAAGAGCCGTCCTGAAATCAGGGAGAATCTGAGACTGGTTTCTGTGTCCACAAAAGAGCAGCTTCAGCTGGCTCTTGACATGGGCGTGAAGGATCTTGCCGTATATCCTTTTTATCGAGGAGCC
>DATIRH010000254.1:0-2773 GCA_035469845.1 Proteiniclasticum sp.
CAAGCTGAACTCCAGTCACGATACCGTCTCCTGTGGTATTGAAATCCTTGAAAATCACATGGCCGGATTGCTCTCCGCCGATGGAATAGTTATTATCCATGATATTTTCTAGAACATAACGGTCTCCCACAGCTGTAACAGCTACATTCAGTCCCAGTTCCTTCGCGGCAAGCATCATCCCCAGATTACTCATGACTGTGACGACGATGGTATCATCCTTCAGTCTGCCCTTTTCTTTCAGGTACAGCCCTGCAACAAGAATGATGAAATCTCCGTTTACAAGATTTCCTTTTTCATCCACTGCCAGGCATCTGTCAGCATCTCCGTCAAAAGCCAGTCCCAGATCACATCCGTTCTCCACAACAAACTTCATCAGATCTTCAGGATGTGTGGAACCACAATGTGCATTGATATTTACGCCGTTAGGCTCATTATGAATGACAAACACTTCAGCACCCAGTTTTTCAAAGGCATCCACAGCAGATTTATAACTTGCACCGTTGGCACAGTCTAGTGCTATCTTCATGCCTGAAAGATCTCCTTCAAGGGTTTTCACTGCAAAATCCACATAATCTCTTGTTGCGCCTTCTGCATAGCTTACATGACCGATGTCTCCACCGATGAGGATCGGGATGCCATCAAACTTGTCTTCGATGAGTTTCTGGATCTCATCTTCAAGAGAATCACTTAATTTAAAACCTTCTCTGTTGAAGAACTTGATTCCATTGAATTCAACCGGGTTGTGAGATGCTGAAATCATTACTCCTGCATCCGCTTTGTATTCACGTACAAGAAGTGCCACCGCAGGTGTAGGTACAACCCCAAGAAGCACCGCTTCAGCACCAACGCTGAGCATACCTGAAACCATAGCGTTCTCTAGAAGATCTCCAGATATTCTCGTGTCTTTAGCCACCAGAATCTTTGGCTTATGGGTTCCCTTAGTCAATACCAACGCTCCTGCTTTACCAAGCTGAAAAGCCAGTTCTGGAGTAAGCTCGCTGTTAGCGATCCCTCTCACTCCGTCTGTTCCGAACATTCTACTCATATCTTACCATCCTTATTTTTTAATCATTTACTTCAATTCACTCGCATAACGATAATATTATATAACACATGGGCATAATATGCCAAATTACTTCGCTTAATTCACAGAATCGACTTACTTCTCTTCCTTGTTCATATGTTCTTTTTCTCTTTCCTTGTCTTTGTCTTTTGGATGTCTCTTCAGCGTATCACCCATCATGTTATCCATTCCACCTACGCCGAAGGCAAGCCCTTCAGAGATAATTCTGTCATAAACCACCTTCGTCGGCATGAGCCAGACTTCGCCGGTTCCTCTAAAGACATTTAGAAGTCCCTCACCACTGAAACCAGACCCGATCAGGGTCTTTGTTGTCTTCTCGACGGTAAACTGGATACCCGATGTCCTTAAAACGGAAAAGTTTCCATCAATCTTCAGCACATCATCCACCAGAGAATACTTGAATATTTCCGTTTCTGGCACTGGAATCTCCAGTACCACTATGCCGGACCCCTTCAGTTTTGTCTGGAAGAGTCCCTCCGTTCCAAACAGTGCGCTACTCACGGTCTTCATGGAACTGACCCCGATTTCTATCCCGTCTTCTGCTGCAAAGAACAAAGAATCATCGATGATGATTTCCTCATCTTCCAGCTCCAGAAGTGCATAGTGTCCAAAGGAAGGTTCCAGAAGGATTTCTCCTATTCCTTTGAAATGAGGCTTGATCACTGGTTCTCTTGAAATTTTTGAGGTCACGAACTTCTTGGAAAGACTGAAAAGTCCACCCGTATTGGTGGATACTTCTATGGGTCCTCTCATGAAGCTGAGGGCATTCGCTTCTGTGTAGACACCACCACCATTTAGGACAATCCTGAGCTGTCTTAATTTGATGTTGGCCTCTCTCATGTAAGAAAGCATAAAAGCTGTCTTCACATCGGTGCCACCTTTAAGATCATCATACTCCAGCACCTGAAACGTGGAAATGTTTTTGAATTCACTGAGTTTTGTAAGGGTGTTGTTCATCGTGACATTGGTTTTCAACGGGATTCACCACCTTCTATTTTTTAGCACTTCAATTAATAACACATATAACCAATTATACCATTTTAGACTTTACAGTGTGAGTAAAACCATTTCATAATCCAGATTCATATTTTCCAATCTATGTTTACTGGTGTTTTTCTTCACAAGGAAGAAGGACGCGTTACCGCGTCCTTACAAATGACAATCTATGGATGTTCTTCTATTCGTATACTGCTGGATGTTCCTGATAACTAGAATTCTTCTTTAAGATCTACTACGCCTCCGTCAAAGATTTCCAGCTTATCGCTATATTCCACTTTTCCAATCTTTGACCCTTGGCCGATTTTCACTGTTTTTCCTCTCACGATATTCGCGGTTGTATTTTCAAGATAAATATCATCTCCTTCGATGACATCCACTTTCAGTGTGCCGCCTTTCCCTTTGGAAATAAGACCGGAGAAGATTCCGTGAAAGGACTCTGCATTGTTTCGAACTTCCAGCTCCTCACAGAAAATTTCCTTGGCATCGGATTTACCCACCAGCTGAAATTTTCCGTAACCCAGATTCATAGAGGAATTCACATGAAATTCACCGTTTAATATGAGCTCTTCTGCACTGATTTCTTCAATTTTTTCAAGTTCGCCATTGATGGTGATTTTTTCTCCTTCAACCACATTCGCTTTCATGGAACCGAAAATTTTGATTTCCTTCCCCTTTACACGCTGTTGAAAA
>DATIRH010000255.1:0-3727 GCA_035469845.1 Proteiniclasticum sp.
GAGGTTTCGATTTATCTTTTACCGCTTTCCATGGCGATTTCCTTGATGATCGTAGCCTACATAAAACTGAAAGTCGGAAAGAAGCTGGTAAAAAGTACATTGATGCCAAAGCGGAGATGAAAGGGGATAGAAAATAGAAAATGGAACAGATTAAAGTATATATGGAAGAAATAAATGATACAGAAGGTAAAGAATTCATCATCAGAGATGGAGCCAGGATCACCATCGGACGATTTACAGTCGTGGAAAAAAACAATGCGAATAAAAGCATAATGATCAGGCTCAGATTTTACAGAGAAGGAGACAAAAATATTCTAAGGGAATCACTGTCAACCATGACCAGAGGTTTTCTTAGAGATGGATCCTTTTTCAAGGTCAACATCATTGTATCTGACGATATTTCCACCGTTCCCTTCACTGATCTTGGGTATACCCTTGAAGGAATTCTGGTGAATAACAGTTATCAGGATTCAAGAATCAGAAATGAGTATCTATTCGGGACTGACAATACCAGGTTCAATCAGTTCAAGGAATTCAAGCTCCTGGCATTGGAAGGCCCAAGAGTCAGCCTGAAGCTGGCTTCTCCTGAGAATGCAGAAGACTATCTGATTTACTACACTGAAAACAGAGAATTTCTGAGAGCTTTGGAACCTCATAGAGACCCGGATTTCTATACGCTCATGGGGCAGAGAAAAGCACTTGATGAAAGTTACAAGCATTATCTGAACGGTCTGGCTATTAATTTCGGAGTCTACTACAACGGGAAGCTCATAGGAAAAGTCCAGATTTCAAATCTTGTTTATGGCGGATTCAGAAGTGCCACCATGGGCTATGCACTCCATAAAGACTTTGAAGGAAAAGGGCTCATGCAGGAGGCGTTGAAGGTCATCATCGAGTATGCATTCGAAGAGCTTATGCTTCATCGACTTGAAGCATCCACACTCCTTACAAACATCAAATCACAGAATGTTTTAAAGAAACTTGGATTCAAACTGGTCGGCACAAACGAAAAATACCTCTACATCAATGGAAAGTGGCAGGATCACTACACTTTTTCGTTAATCAGTGAATCATAATCATACTTTAAGGAGGAAATTGTGACTAGAGAGGAAAAGAGCTGGATTCTACAGGACTTCGGTAATTCAGCATATTCAATCACCATAACCACAGCAATCTTACCTTTATTTTTTAAAAGTGTGGCAGCAAGTCATCTGGCTGACGCCACCTCTACTGCCTACTGGGGATACGCAAACTCCCTGGCGACACTGCTTATTGCACTGCTGGCACCGCTTCTTGGAACCATCGCCGATTTCAAAGGTGTCAAAAAGAAGCTGTTCTCGGCATTCACCCTGGTGGCCATTCTCTCCTCTGCCATGCTTGCTACGGTGGGAGAGGGACAATGGATCTATGCACTGGTCATCTACGTCATCACAGCGGTAGCATTCAATGGGTCAAGCATCTATTATGATGCCTTCCTGACAGATGTGACCACAGACGAGAGAATGGATGAGATTTCATCAAAAGGGTTCGGATTCGGCTATCTTGGTGGAACCATACCTTTCATCATTTCACTGGGAATTATTCTAAGTGCTGAAAAATTGGGGCTGACAGTAACCTTTGCCACACAGCTGGCCTTTATTATCACAGCGGTATGGTGGATGATCTTTACCATTCCTATGCTGAAAAATGTCAAACAGAAGTATTATATCGAAGGAAAGCCCTCAAAAATCAAAGAAAGCTTTATTGCGTTATCGGTAACAGCCAAAGACATTGTAAAGAATAAAATGGTTCTTTACTTTATGATCGCCTACTTTTTCTACATCGATGGGGTTCATACTGTAATCACCATGGCTACAGCTTATGGTGTTGATGTGGGAGTAGATTCGGACAGACTGCTTATTATTCTGGTTGCCATCCAGCTGGTTGCATTCCCCTTTGCCATCTTATACGGAAAACTGGCGAAGATCTTTGGGGCGCGAAAGATGATCATGACCGGAATCCTGACCTATACCTTTATTTCCATTTACGGATTCTTCCTGCAGACGGAGCTGGATTTCTGGATACTCGCTATGCTGGTAGCCAGTGCACAAGGTGGAATACAGGCGCTTTCAAGATCCTATTTCGGAAAGCTGATTCCAAAGAACAGGTCAGCAGAATACTTTTCCATCTTCAATATATTCGGTAAAGTTTCATCGATTTTCGGGCCTCTTTTGATGGGTATTGTCATCAGCATAACGGGCGAAACACGATATGGTATCTTGAGTCTGATCATACTGTTCATTCTAGGTGCGTTCTTCTTCTTGAAGATCAAGGATGAAGAGATTAAGGATGAAGAGGTCAAGGATGAAGAGTAGAGATGCAGAGAATCCTACAGGTATATTTTTCTCTTTTACTTGAAATCTTTACCCGTTCTCTATATACTAAGTTAGGAATTTGACTGTAAAATAGAAGTGATGGAAAATAGATACATTGCATTATAAGGAAATCTACTGCTAGAAATGGTGAGAAGTCCCTAAGATGCAAATTTATGGAGGTAAACATGAACTATAATGGAATAATTATCTTTGGTGAAATGGGGTCAGGCAAAGATGCCTTAGCTGACTTTATCATTGAACTGGAACAAAAGACCAGAAAATATGGACTTGGTGATGTCATAAGAGGAATGAAACCCATCGTTGCGATTTCGCCAGAATGGCTCGGCAATGAAAGAGGTTTTTTCCAGCTGGTGGCTGACAAGCTGAGAGAAATCGATATGAATATCCTGAACAAATATGCATTGTCCAAGATGATCACAGAAAATGCGGAACTTCATCCTGTAGCACAGGAAACAAAATGGGAAGATATCTACGAAAATCTTAGAAGAGTGAATGAAAAGATTTTACCGATGATCGTCGGTGGAAGAACCAAGGATGACTTTGATTTCTGGAAAAAGGCAGGATTTCTTATTGTGGGTATTACAGCCACGAAGGAAAACAGATACCTGAGACTTGTTGCAAGAGATGGAGAAGAAGTTGCTAAAAACAGTAATCCGAATCACAACACGGAAAAGGAAGTGGCTGCTTTAGTTGATAAGGCTGACTTCATCGCGAACAATGATGGAAGTCTTGAAGATCTTAAAGTTAAGGCACAGGAAGTTCTGGATTTCTTTAGAAATAACGAGATAAACTAAATAACCAGCAATTTAAAACCATCCTCAGCAGATTCTACTCTGCTGAGGATGGTTTTTTGCTGTTCGAATAAATAAGAGTATGAGAATCTATAGTCTGTTGTTCTAGGTAAGTATGATAACATGCTGAATTAATGTTATGGAATAAGGTAGACGTAACGAATTTCGCTTAATTCAATTCCTATGCGGACAGCTTTTTTTGTCCCGTCATGTCTGAAGCCCTTTCTCTCGTAAAAACGTCGGGCATTCATATTTTCTTCGAGTACCCATAGTGAGACATGGGTATAACTGCGTTTTTTCAGCTCATTTATGCCCCAGTCGATCAAATCAGTCCCAATGCCTGATTGTCATTAAAAATGATTGCATCCTCTTCCCAGCCTTCAGATAGAGCGCTCTGAAAATACGCTTCTCTTTTTTCGGGTGTAAAACTGTTTAATACCTCATCCGGAATGATTCCCTTGTAGGCTTCTCTCCATCATGCGGCATGGATTTCTCCGAGTGTTTTCGCATCGTTACTATCTGCATAACGAATATGGTGCATTTTTCACCTCCAAAAAAACA
>DATIRH010000256.1:0-7178 GCA_035469845.1 Proteiniclasticum sp.
AAAATCAGACAAAAATCCGGTTTGTTTGATTTACTATTTGTAGTTTACGAATATACTTAATTGGTATATTTTTGAAAATAAAGACAGATGATGTAAAGAATCATGTAGTTAGATAGAAAAGAGTAAGATGAAAAACAAAACAGAAATGATAAAAAGATCAGGAAAGAAGAAGTGATAAAAAAGTTCTTTTCTGGTCTTTTTTTTGCGAAGATTATTGATTCTACTAGGGTTCAGCCTTGCATAATTTGACATATAGTTCGTCAATCAAAATAGTTTATTGTATATGTTGTGGATGAATTATCAAAATATATTGATATTGTGAATGTTTAATAGTAAGATTGAATAGGATAACGTTTACAGAAAACTGATAAAAAATGCTTCAACTCGATTCATCTGGTTGGAGTTTTTTTCACCCGAAAAATAATTATTCAGTTTTTTAAAACAAATCTAATTATTTTCAGGAGGCGAAAAATGAAAAGAAATCGAACCAGAAAAATCGCGGTTTGGCTTTTGGCGTGGATGTTTGTTCTGACCCTGATTCCAGGACAGAAGATTGTTGCCGCGGCAGAAGCAGTAGGTACAGGTCCTGTAGTCATATACGAGGCTTATGGTGGTGGAGGAAACAGTGGAGCTGTTTATAAATCCGACTTCATTGTTCTGAAAAATATTACTGATGCAGAAGTGGACATCACTGGATGGGCAATTCAGTATGCATCAGCCACTGGTACATTTAACAGCCAACTTGATCTAGTTGGGGTCATTGCACCGAATGACTATTTTGTCATAGAGGCAGGAGCAGGGACTACTTCGCCAGAACTACCTGCAATTCCTAATCCAGATATGACAACTGGAATCGGAATGGGCGCAAAATCATTTAAGCTGGCATTAACAAAAGATACTGTAAGTATCCAGGTTGCAGCTTTAAATGACTCTACTTTAGTAACGTACCCCAACATTGTTGATTACGTAGGGGTAGGAACAGCGACCGCTTTCTTGGGAGTAGGGACAGCACCTGAAATCACCAATTCTACTTCAATTATCAGAAAAAATATCGCAAATCCTTACACTGGTGATAATAGTGCGGATTTTGAAAAACATACACCTGACCTTCTTTATCTAGATGGATCAGTAGATCCTGGAGATGGAGGAACAGAAGATCCTGCACCTGAACTGGTTACCATCGAAGCAGCCAGAGCTGCAACAGATGTAGTGAAAACTAAAGGAATAGTAACTTTCATAGATGGTAAAAATGTTGTAATTCAGGATGCTACAGCTGCAATTCATAATTATCTTGCAGTGGCAGATACAGACATCAAGCTCGGTATGGAGCTTACCGTTACAGGAACAAGAGGAGCTTACAAAGATTTAGAACAGATTAATGTAAGTGCAGAAGGAATTATCAAGGGTGAAATCAAAGCGCTTCCAACACCTAAACTTGTTACCTTGGACGATCTCAATGATGCTGCGAAAGCAGAAGCAATGGAATCACAAAGAGTTGAGATTAAAGATGTTATCTTAGGCACAATCGGAGATAACACTGCAATCACTAAAGAGGATCAAAGCTTTAATATATACAGACTTCCAGTATTGACAGGCATTGAAGCTGGCGACGAAGTAGATGTCATTGGAGTATTAAGCCAAAACACTACATATCAGCTTCGTGTTGCAGCTGCAGAAGATGTGACTTATTCTGGAGATACACCTAGAATAACAATTGAAGCAGCAAGAGCTGCAGCAATCGGCGAAATAGTGACAACCAGAGGTATTGTAACTTTTATCGACTTCAGAAATGTAGTTATTCAAGATGCAACAGGTGGAATCAACACTTACCTTAAAGCTGCAGACGCTGAAATCAAGCTCGGAATGGAACTGACGGTTTCAGGCAAGCGTGGAAGCTTTAATAAATGGGAACAGATAAGCGTTGATACTTATGAAAAAGGCGCAATCAAGACCATGCCAGCACCAAAGGTAGTAACCATGGAAGACCTTACAGATCCAATAAAAGCGGAAGCATTGGAATCAGTAAGATTGACTGTCAAAGGTGTTACATTAGGTGCCATTAGTGGCAGTAATACACCACTTACCAGTGGTGGATTAAGCATTAACGTATTTAAAATGCCTGTTCTGACAGAAGTGTCAGAAGGGGATGTAGTTGACGTGACATCCGTCATGGTTCAATACAAAGAAATATATCAGCTTCGTGTTGCAGTTGCGGAAGACGTAGTTCTTCATGTAGAAGTGACCGATCCTGTAACTGATGAGATGCTGACAGGTCTTTCATCACTGAAAGACGTTTATGCTACAGCTTCTGGACAAGTCGTAACTACGGTTGGTCAGGTTGCTTATACTTATGGCGGAAACAGCATTATTATACAAGACGTGATCAATGGTGAAATTGTAGGTCTTCAGATTTATGATTATACCAAGTTTGATCAGTATGTCATCGGAGATATCGTCAAGCTCACTGGTACCACAAGCTTATACGGTGATGTAATGCAGCTGAATCCAGTAAGTGAAATTGTAGTTCTTGGCTCAGCAGAACCATTTAAAGCCCAGGAACTTACATCGAAGGAAATTCTTGATGGTGGTGATCAGTATCTTTCCGAATTTGTCGTTGTTAGAGATGCTACCTTAGGTACATACAGCGAAAAAGGAAATACACCGATCACAGATGCTTCTGGCATCATCAACATCTATCGTGGCGCAGCATTCCCTGTAGGAGTTGCTGAAGGGGATACGGTTCATGTGTATGCAGCCGCATCCAAATATGGAACAACCAGACAGCTGCGTGTTGGAGCAAGTACAGATTACGTTGTTTCTAACGATACAGACGGTCCTGTGATTACAGTTCCGACATTCCTGCCTGCAAAGGCACTGAAAGACTACAGTGTAGCCATAGACGTTATTGATAACGTGGGTGTAGCAACTGTAGAAATGGTTTATGAAATCAATACTGTTTTATCAGAAAAGATATTAATGGAAAAGAATGTCACAACAGGTAAATACCAGGCAGTCATTCCAGGAGCAGATTTAACAGATACAACCATGGTGAAGGTGACCTTCACTGCCGTGGATGTTAATGATAACGAGACTGTTAAAACCGCTGAGATCGTGGTAGAAGACAAACCACTGATTCTCTCAGTTTCACCATCAGCCAATGCGGCTACAGGTGAAGACAAGAAACCGGTCATCACAGTGGAATTTGAAAATGCAGGAGAAAATCCTGTGGTTATGCTGACACTGAATGAAGAAGTGCCGGTAGCAATGGTTGTAGATGGAAACACAGCAACCTATACCATGAGTGAAGCCATGGAAGACGGCAAAGTGAATGCAAGTGTTACGATCACAAGAAAAGATGAAGTGACATCTGATGAATATGAGTGGAGCTTCTATATAGGAGAACCTCTGTATAATTTCTACTTCGGACAGCTTCATTCTCATACGAACTATTCTGATGGTTCAGGTACACCGGATCAGGCGCTGACTTATGCACAGAATGCAGAGCAGATTGATTTCCTTGCACTGACGGACCATAGCAACTATTTTGACTCAACTGCAAATCTTGGAAATTTTGACAATGAAAACTCAGGACTTGTTTCCAGTGAAAATGCGGCTATGAGCAAATGGGCGTATTACAAGTCCCATTTTGACAAGTACACAACGGAAGACTTCCTTGCAGTGTATGGATTTGAAATGACTTGGAGCGGATCCTATGGACATATCAATACGTTCAATTCCGATGGATTTGTTTCAAGAAATAATCCTGTTCTTAATGCAAAAGGCGGATCAGGTCTTCAGGCCTATTATGATCTTCTGAAAGAACAGGAAGGAACATTCTCCCAGTTCAATCACCCAGGTACAACCTTCGGTACTTTTGAAGATTTTGGTCGCTATGATAAACTCGTAGACCAGAAAATCAATCTCATCGAAGTCGGAAACGGGGAAGGTCCTGTTGGAGGATCAGGTTACTGGCCAAGTTACCAGTACTATACACAAGCCCTTGATAAGGGTTGGCATCTTGCACCAAGTAATGGTCAGGACAACCACAAAGGGAAGTGGGGAGACTCAAATACAGCAAGAACTGTTGTTGTTGCAGACCGTCTTAATGAATCCTCCATCTATGGAGCAATCAGTGACATGACGGTATACTCCTCAGAAGACAACAACTTTGAAGTCTTCTATACAGCCAACAATCAGCCAATGGGTACTATTTTAAATGATTCTCTAGTAAAACTGGATATAATTGTTGATTTCAATGACCCGGATGCAAGTGATATTATCGGAAAAGTCAGTGTCATCGTAAATGGTGGTATTGTTGCACATACCGAGCAGATCAACAGCAACTCCGGCAAAATGGAAGTCACTCTTCCTAATGACTATTCCTACTACTACATCATGACAGAACAGGCAGATGGTGACATCGCTGTGACTGCTCCTGTATGGACAGGTGAAGTGACTCAGGTAGGAATAAATGATGTAACAAAAGATACTTCAATGGACGTTATGGGTGAAACAACAAAGATCACAACCCATTTGTATAATCAAGAAGTACAAGATTTCACAGTAACGAAGGTAGAATACCTTCTTGACGGAAATCTTTTAGCAGCACAGACTGAAAATCTTCCTGTTCTCCTGAAAGGAACAGAAGGACAACTGAACTTTGATTATGTACCAGCAAAGATAGGCAAACAGATCATTACGGTCAATGTGGAAGGAAACCTCAATGGAATCTCCATGGCATTCACCAAATCCATCAATCTGAATGTCTATAATAATGACAGCGTCGTGGATATACTGGTAGATGCTGCTCATGACAATTTCTATGTTTCTGGTGACTATGCAAACAATGACACCTACTTCACTACAGTAGCAGGACAAAAGGGTGCCAGAGTGAAACGTGTCAATGATGTAATCACAGCTGAATCACTGGAAGGAATTGAGCTACTCATGCTTACAGTTCCATACAAGGGATTTGGAGCAATTCCAAAGAACTATACAGATGCTGAAATTACAGCAATCAGTAACTATGCTGAAAATGGTGGAAACATCATACTGACTTCCAAGTCAGACAGAGGAAACCCTGGTGGAGAATTTGATGCAGCAGTTATTTCCAATCGTATTCTTGAAGCAATCGGCGCGAAAGCAAGAATTGCTGATGGTATAGTTGTTGATAATGAAAGAAAGTCCAACGAAGCTTATCGTCTGCAGTTTGTGGAAGACGCAAACTTCAACGAAGACAGCATGTTCGGTAAGGGAATCCTTACACAGACAACAAAGACTTTCAATGCCTACAACTCCGCACCGGTTATTCTAAATGGTGCTACTCCAATCATTACTGGATATGACACAACATGGGGTGCAAACTATACCAAGAACTTCACGGGATCAGCTTATGTGCCGAACTATGAAGAAGATATTGTTGTAGTGGAAAAAGGAGATGTAGCACTTGTCGCTGAAGAGATGCTTCCTGGTGGAGGATTCCTTGTAACAGCAGGTGTGACCTTCTTCACGAACTTTGAAGTGACTGTGGAAATGCTGATTGAAGAATCAGTCAGAAATGCAAATTTCATGATTCTCAATAATGTAATTGATGCAATCAAACCTGAACCAGTAATTACAACGATTGCTGAAGTGCAGAAGGCAGAAGAAGGACTGCAGTTTACCATCAGAGGTAGACTTACATCCAACGTCAGCGGTTTTGATAAGAGCACAGCATTCTTTGACAGTGCTTACATTCAGGATGAAACTGGCGGAATCAATATATTCCCGATCGATGGAAACTTTGAAGCGGGAACCATGCTCGAAATCACTGGTATTACTTCTTCCTATCAGGGAGAGCACCAGCTGAATATAAGCAGCGTGAAAGAGATAGATGAACCAATCGTTAAAATTGCACCGAAGATGATGAAGACCTCTGAAGTATCTGAAAATCTTGGACTACTAGTTCAGGTAGAAGGTATTGTAATGGATATCGAGCTTGTTGAAGGTGTGGTTGAATCCATTTACGTCAAAGACGAAAGTGGTGTTATCGTAAGAGTATTTATAGACGGATACATTGGCACTGAGGTAGTAATGCCTGATATAGAAATCGGAGATTTCGTAAGTGCTATTGGACTTTCTTCCATAGATCCTCTTGGAACGAGAATTCGTGTAAGAGACAGAGAAGAAGTATTATTAAAAGCTAAAGCAACAGACAAAGCTGAGCTGGAAGTAATTCTGGAAGCTGCTGAAAAGATTTCTCTTGAAGATATGACTGAAGAAAGCGCACAGGCTCTACTGGATGCCATTGAAGCTGCAAATGCGGTCCTGGAGAATGAATTTGCAACTCAAAAAGAAGTGGATGACGCTTCTGAAATGCTACTGGATGCCATTGATGCACTTGAACCAGTCGAGGAAGAACCAGGTGAAGAAGAAGAGACAGCCTATATACTGAAAGACAATAAGACGGGCGTGATGGTATCTGTTCCAGTTGGAGCATTTGATGTCAAACCTGTACTAGTTGTTAAATCAGTCAACTATAAACTGTCTGGATACAACACCAATGCGTATGAAGTGTACTTCACAGTGGATGGAATAAAAGTGCTGCCAAAGGTAGCAGTGACACTACATCTGCCAACAGGAAAACTTCCTACAAAGGGACTTCTGCTGTTCCGTGAAAAAGCAGATCTTAAACTTGAAAAATTGAATTACAAGCTGTCCGGAAAATATGTGGAGACAAAGACAAAAGATTTCACCGTATTTATTCTGGCAAGTAAAGAAGGTAAATATCCTGCAACTGGTGAAACAACAAGCAGTGCACCATTTGTCATGGGTATCCTGATGGTAGCAGGTGGAGCAACTCTACTTGTTAAGAGAAAGCAGAAGTATATTCAGTAAAATTATGCTATAGTAGGAGCCTGATTCGTAAGAGTCAGGCTTTTATTATGCACAATAGTGGTGAATCGAATTGAAGTGAAAAAAGAAATAGAAAAATAGAAAAGTATCCTATTATCAAAAATTCTAAAATTATTCATGTGGCATTAATAAGAAATTTGTATAATGAACTATGTTCTTGCTATACTAGGATGAAATAGAGAACATAAAACTGAAATCAAAACACAAAATGGTGTTAAAAATAATAGGATAGAAAAGGAGACAAACCTAAGGAAGAAAGCTTTAGTGATAGTGAATCCATCTGC
>DATIRH010000257.1:0-2316 GCA_035469845.1 Proteiniclasticum sp.
TAGATCAGCTCATAATAATAAGCTGGCAATGTATATGGTGGAACCTTGCTCAGATTGTCTTCAACCACTTTCAGGTATTCTCCCGCTTTTTCCACATGTCCCTGATCCATTTCCATGAAATAGAGGTAAAACACGGTGGCAAGCTCATGGAAATCTTTCAGTGGCAAATCAACGGGCGTTAGTCCCAGATCTTTTGGTCTCACGCCCATGGCAAGTTTTTTGGAAAGGATCACACTTTCATAGAATCTTTCTGCCAGTGGATTCTTCCTTAAAATACTGAAAAACATCATGCCATCCGTAGGCTGGTTCATACTGAAAAACGGCCACGCATTAAGCAGTGCCAGAAAAATGGATAAAACGCCTGTCAGAAAGAGAGGGACAGAAGTGAAGACAGGCTGAGGGAGTGAAAATGATGAAACAATAAATCCGATTCCTGTAAGGATATTGAATAAGATACCTCCTGTGGAATAGACAGCAAAGTCCTTGAGGCTCGAATTTTCCCCAGGAATCATGGCGCAGAGGCCTCCATAACCTACATTTTTGATGAAGGTGAATTTCAGCTTCTCATTTTCCTTCTGAATGGACAGCGGACCTACCCTAAACATCAGAAATCTGTATCCAAGCAGCTTTCCGAAAATAAGATGTCCCAGTTCATGGATATTGATCACCAGAAACACACCTATATAGAAAAGCAGAAGCATCAGCGGAAAATGCCAGAAGGAGAGCCGATCCATTAAGGACAGATTCACTTCCAGGCGAGCTAAAAGAAAGCCTATTGTAAAAGCCAAGACCAGAAATAGACCCACTACAATATATTTCCAGCTGAATTTCTTTTTCTTACTGCTCTCTTCCAAAACCTCATCCCCTTTCTTGCTGTTATAAGTTCAGAATCCACCCTGCCAGTGCAAAGTAAAGCATCAGGGACATGGCATCTACAATGGTCGTGATAAGTGGTGCTGCCATGATGGCAGGATCCAGTCTTAAGATCTTTGCGGCCATAGGTAGAAGCCCACCTACAACTTTTGCAAGGATCACTGTTGCAAAAATGGATAATGAAACCACCAGGACCACCTTTTCCTGACCAGGATAGGTGATATAAAGCCTGATGTAATTGATCACCGCTAGAAAAAGTCCAGCAATCAGGCTCACTCTGAATTCTTTCCATAGAACTTTCAGCCCATCTGAAATATCGATTTCATTCAGAACCATACCACGAATGACCAGGGTGCTTGACTGTGAACCTGCATTACCACCGGTATTTGTCAGCATGGGTATAAAAGTCACCAGCAGTGGAATCGTCGTAAAAGACGCCTCATATCGAGAGAGGATTCCACCGGTGATGACACCTGAGATCATCAGTACTGTAAGCCATACGATACGGTTTCTGGCAAGCTCCCATGCGGGTGTTTTAAGATAGGGCTTTCCGGAAGGGATTGTTGCCGCCATACGTTCAAAATCCTCTGTGGTCTCATCTTCCATGACGTCGATGATATCATCATAGGTGATGATTCCGACCAGTCTGTCTTCAGAATCCACGACAGGAATTGACAGATAATCATATCTGCTGAAGAGATAGGCCACATCTTCTTTATCATCTGATGTGTGGACTTTGGTCACATCATCTTCCATAAGATCAGAGACAATCTCATCATCTCTGCTTAAAAGAAGGGTTCTCAGCGTGATCACTCCATCCAGCACTCTGTTCTCATCAATGACATAGGCGTTATAGAGCGTTTCACTGTCTGCGCCATTGTTTCTGATATAGGAGATGGCCTCCTTGACGCTCATGTTCGCCCTGAGGTTTGTAAACTCTGCGGTCATGATACTTCCTGCGGAATCCTTCGGATACTTCAGGAAAGCGTTGATGGTGCCTCTTGTGGCTTCATCGGTGTTTTTCAGTACTCTTTTGACAATGCCGGCTGGAAGCTCTTCCAGCATGTCCACCATATCATCCACAAACATTTCGTCTAGAATGCGGCCCAGCTCCTGGTCTGTGATCTCATGTATGATTTTCTCTTGTGTATCTATTTCAAGATTGGCAAAAACTTCAGCAGCCAGATCTTTAGGCAGAAATCTGAATACAATGGTTGCCTTCTCTTTCGGAAGCATCCCGATGAATTCGGAAATATCCACTTCGTTGAGTTCTACGATTTCTTCTCTCAAAGCCTTATATCTGTTTTCTTCTAACAGCTGATTTAAAAGGGCGATTTTCTCTTCAAAGTTCATGAGATCCCTCCTCTTCTCTTTCGTATTCTTCTCTTAATCCTGATTTATTATACCCCAATATAAGAGACAGTTAAAAGACAGAGAAGGAAA
>DATIRH010000258.1:0-4086 GCA_035469845.1 Proteiniclasticum sp.
CTACTTTGATGCGGTCCTTCATTTCATACTTTTCAATATTCTTTAATGCAATCTCCTTCATCTTTTCATCTCTCTCTACGGTGACAATCTCCGCTTCAGAATGAAGCGCCATAAGAAGAGCAGAGTACCCGATGGCTGTTCCCAGTTCCAATATCTTCCTGGGTTTATTCAAAGAGACCATAAATGCCAGAAATCTGGCAGCATCTTTCATCACAATCGGCACATAATTTATTTTTGCATATTCTTCCATTTCCTGAAGTCCGGAGATTCCTCCGAACTTTTCTATATAATCCGAAACCATCGGATATACAATTCCGTTCATTTAAACACCTACATTCAAAATTAACCCTTGCGGGTCCATAAAATTCCTATCCTATTATAGCTGATATGATAAGTTTTATCAAACACATGAATCACCAAGAAAAAAAGAAATCCGCCTCAAAATATAAGCAGATTTCCTGATAATAGTTTTACTTCTGAATAAGACTGGTCTTACTGCAAACCGAAGTTAGATCATTCGTGAGATTTTCCTCGTAATCCCTGATCCACTTCGAAGAAATTTTTCCATGGATCCTCTTTTTCTAGTCTTTTCTCTACATTTTCAAGAGTTACTCCATTTGGAGCGACGTCATCAAGTTCCTCCCATGCTATGGGCATGGAAATAGGCGCTCCTTTTCTCGCTCTTAGAGAGTAGGGTGAAACCGAAGTTGCACTCCTGCCATTTCTTACCCAATCGATGAATATTTTCCCTTTTCTCTTCTCTTTTCTCATGTTACTGGTATATTTGTCCGGCCAGCGCTCTTCCATTGCCTGAGCACAAAGTTTTGCGAATTCCCGTACTTTATCCCAGTCAGCAGATCTGTTCAAGGGTACGACAACATGATACCCCTTTCCACCGCTGGTTTTCAAAAATGAAGTCAATGAAAGTTCATCCAGAACTTTCTTCATATCATGAACACCTTCTTTCACCTTTTTAATCTCCATCCCTTCGGCTGGGTCAAGATCAAATACCAGCATATCAGGGTTTTCAAGCTGATCTACCTTGCTTCCCCATATATGAAACTCTATTGTACCCATCTGGACTGAAGATAAAAGTCCTTGGTCATTCTCGATATAGACATAGTCCTCTTTATCGCCACTGCTTTCTGTGATTCCAATTTTTATAAGCCCTTTTCCAGTTTGCTCCAGATGCTTCTGATAGAAACACTCTTTTCCAATTCCGTCAGGGCATCTTAAAAAACTTAGCACACGCTTGGAGACATAGGGCAACATTCTGCCTGAAACCATATCATAATATCTGGCTACCTGCTCCTTTGTGATATTCAATCCATGATACATATCTTTATCGGGGCTGGTTATTTTAGTGCCATGGACCATGACACTTGAACGTGGTTTTTTCTTCTTGTCCGTCTTCTTACCTTTCTCTTCTGCATTACCGTCTTGAGGGATTATCTCATCCAGTTTTTCTGCCGTTTCAGTGGAATTCTTTACACCATTTCCTCTTTCTCTAACGACTTCTTTTGGATTCTTGTCTTCTCTTAGCCCTTTAAAGCTCGCTTGTCTTAATAGGTTCTCATCTGTCCATTCTTGAAATTTAATTTCGGCAATCAATTCTGGTGTGACCCAGAACACTTTCTCCTCATTCCTCTGCTCAGGTGGCTCTTTGAACGGAGATGTTTTTCTCAGCAAGGATTTGAATTTCGCTTCCAGCTCTTTACGCTGTTTCTGCGAAAATCCTGTTCCCGCTCTTCCAGTATAGATCAGCTCACCATCATCATAGACACCCAGAAGCAATGAACTGACTCCATTACTACGCTTGTCAGATGAAGTGTATCCACCGATGACAAACTCCTGCCTCTTGTCACATTTAACCTTGATCCAGTCACCGCTTCTTGTGCCTCCATAGATTGAATCTGCTCTTTTACAGATGATCCCTTCCATCTGGGCATCACATGCAGCTTTCAAAATTTCCTTTCCATTTCCGCTTGTGTGTTCACTGTAATGAAGATGAGAAATTTCCTCTTTCAGAATCTCTTTCAGTCTCTCTTTTCTTTCTAGAAGACCAAGTTCACGATAATCTTCACTATCCAGTGCCAATAGATCAAAGAGTATGTAGGTAATGTTTTTCCCGTCCGGTTTTTTCAGATAACTCTGCAGTTTCTGAAAATCAGTCTTCCCTCTCTTATCCAGAACGACTATTTCACCATCCAGAATCATATTCCGATTCTCCGCCATTTTTTCCAGAGCCTCAACAACTAATGGGAACTTTTGTGTATAATCCTTCTGGTTCCTTGAAAGAAGCTTCACTTTCCCCTTCTCTATGACCGCTGTAATCCTATAACCATCATACTTCAGCTCATAAACCCATTGGTCTCCCTGTGGTACGATCTCTTCTAATTTTGCCAGTTGCACTTTAGGTTCATGAAATGGCAATTTATCCTCATTTGATTTCTGAGATTCTTTCTCTTGTGCGATCTCTTCCATTGTCCGACCACTTCTTATACTTGTCTTGAATTCTTCTATTCCATCATCTTCTTGAATCAGCTCATCCTTCTCTTTGATCAGAAGCCAGTTTTTATCTTTTTCAGATGACTTCGACTTCATTCTGATCAGCGCCCATTTCCCCTTAAGCCTCTCGCCATGAAGAATCATTTTGATTGAACCCTCTTTAAGGCTTTTCTCCATCTCTTCCTGAGGCTCCCAGTATCCTTCATCAAAGAGCATTACAGTACCTCCGCCATACTCTTCTTCAGGAATATTGCCTTCGAAGTCTTTATAGGATAACGGATGCGGTTCCACCTCCACAGCCAGTCTTTTGTCCTTTGGATTATAGGATGGTCCTTTTGGAACAGCCCAGCTGAGCATCACGCCATCCCACTCAATTCTGAAATCGAAATGAAGTCTTGATGCTTCATGCTTCTGTATGACAAAACTTAATCGGTCACTACTTCTTTCTTCTTTCCCAGAAGGTTCCTTCGTTTTCCTGAAATCTCTTTTTTTGTTATAGATATCCAACTTCGCTGCCATGATCATTTGCTCGCTTTCTTTTTACCAGAATCAGCATCATCTGATTTCTTCTTCGTTTTTGCATTACCTGCAGATTTCTTAGCTTCCACCGATTTCTTAAGAAGGTCCATAATATCAACGACTTTCCCGCTTCCTGAGTCTTTCTCTTCCACTTCTTCAGGTTCCTCAATTTTTCCTTTCTTCTTCGATTTAGCCTCGATCCTTTTCATGACCGCATCCTTATATTCATCTTCATAATCCTCAGGCTTCCAGGTAGCCGTCATGCCATCAATAAGACTTTCTGCAAGATCCATCTCTTTTTTGGATAACTTGACGGATTCAGGGATCTTCAGCTCTTCAGAAGATCTCAATTCATCGTGGAATCGAATGAGATTAAGGACCAGTATGTTGTCCGAGCTATATATCGCTGCCAGATAAGCTTTTGTTCGAATGACCACTCTGGCTATAGCGATTTTCCCTGTTTTCTCCATAGCTTCTCTCAGTAGCACATAAGGCTTCTCTCCACCTTTAGTCGGCGCAATAAAGTAAGGCTTTTCCAGATACATAAAATTAAGTTCATCACGCATGATGAAGGTTTCGATGTCCACTGTCTTTGTTGCCTCCACGTCGACCTTTTCAAAATCCTCATCTGTCATGATCACATAATCTCCGTCATCAAACTCATAAGCTTTTACAATATTGTCGTAGGATACTTCTTCACCGGTGGTTTCGTTGATTCGCTGGTATCTGATTTTACTTTCATCTCTTTTATCGATGAGACTGAATTTCAAATCGTTTCTTTCCTCGGCTGAATATAAACTGACAGGAATATTGACCAGTCCAAAAGAAATAGCACCTTTCCAGATTGAACGCATAAAGTCACCCCTTCACTTGGATTTAATTATCGCTATTATAGCAAATACTTTTGTACAAACTTTAACCAGATTGTTTATAATAATATTCTTCTTTCTATTTTATTCATATGTATTTCATAATGCCCATGCTATTTACTTTATGCTCGTATTTTATCTGTTTCATTATGCAATCCAGGTTCTTATTGAAATTATTGTATCTTTCATG
>DATIRH010000259.1:0-5181 GCA_035469845.1 Proteiniclasticum sp.
ACAGTTTCTCCTCATCATCACTTTCAATTTTCTTATCCTCTGACACCTTTACTTCTTTCTGGACCTCTTCTGTTGATTCTAGCCCTAGAAACTTTACGATGCCATCCACATAGGCTCTGGCTATTTCAGGTTTATGATCGATGATCCACCTGGCAATCTCTTGATGGTCATGAAAATTGGTCTCCATCAGTACTGGAATCATTCCATTTTCATAAGGGACCCTGATTTCTCCGTATCCCTTTCCATAAAAAGCATCCATTCCATTTACAATGGTCTGGGCACGGTTGCTCTTGTAGGGACAGATTCTGTTCAGCTCCTCTGCTAAGTACTGACCCAGAAGCTTCGACTCCCCACTCTTTGGATGGTAAAGCGCTACAGCTCCCTGAGCTATTCCCTTCCCTCCCGCATTGGAGTGGATGGCAAGATAAATACCGCAGTTCTTCTCCTTGGCTTCCTTTGGCCTTCCACCGCTTCCGATTTCAAGGGATAAGGTGGCAAGCTGCACTCCATAGCCATACTCTTTCTCCAGAATATCTCTGATGATTTTAGAGACCATAACCATCTCTTTTTCCTCATTCGTATTTCCGACAGCGTAAGTGTTCTTGGGCTGCTTGCTTGGTGAAAGATAAATTCCAGGTTTTCTCATAACTTGCACACTCCTTCTTCTTCAAAAGCTTCAAAAGCCCTTCTATATGAACATATGCTGAAGTTTTTAAAAAGGCATCGAAAAACTTGGGGACGGTACTTGAATTTTGTTTGTATCTATGTTATCATTCTTTTTGTAAGGAAGGTGAACCAAGTGGCAAGGCAAGCTCGAATAAAAGATCCATACGGAACATTCCATATTACACAGTCCGGTGGGGCGAAAAGAGATTTGTTTGAAAAAGATGGTGAACGTGAGCACTTCCTGGAAATCCTGAGACGTGCGCAAGCGAAGTATCAGTTTAAACTCTATGCTTACTGCCTTCTATCAGACAATGCTTATCATCTGGTCATGGACTTAAACGGTGCTGATATGAGTAAAATCATGAAAAGCATCAATATCGGATACGCTATGTATCTGAATATGGATGAACCCGTTTTTAAAGACCGTTACAAAAGCACACTACTAAAAGATACAGGAAGCACACTGGAGATTGTTAAGAAGCTTCACGAAAGAGGAGCGACGCAGGAGTCTTTATGGAACAGCTACTGTATTTATGATCCCGAGACGCCTCTAAGACTTGATTGGATTTCTCCAATCACAGGTCTGGTAGAAGTAAAGGATCAACAAGAGTGCAGAGATTGTATCAGCAGCATCGATGAAGCCCAGATGAAACTTACTGAAGTATCAGAAGAAACAGGACTTACGCTAAATGAACTCTTTAAGAAGAAGGAACTTAGAAATGATCTGATTCTGAAATTCAGGAAAAGCTCATCCCTCTCATTAAAAGAACTCGGTGTCTTGTTTGGAGGATTATCCGAATCAAGCATCTGCAAAATTCTAAACACAGCATGTGAGAAATAAGCGTATGGAAATATGCATTCAATTATCACATCAATTCAAGTTCTCTCCCCTCTTCATTGAATAAAGGCAGAGAACCGCAGGAGGTATAACATGTCATTTTCTTTTCAGGTAGACCTAAAAAAGGGAACCGGTATAAAGGACAAAAACACACTCGATATGGATAAGACCTATGATCTTCTGATCGTTGGAGCCGGACCCGCAGGGCTTAACGCAGCGCTCTATGCAAAGCGTAAAGGACTGGAAGTCGGAATCATCACCAAGAGAAAAGGTGGTCTTCTACTAGATACAAATGTTGTAGACAACTATCTTGGAATCAGAGACATGACCGGAGAATCCATGGCAGATGAATTTCTGCACCATGTGGAAACGCTGGAAGTGCCAATAAAAGATGACGATGAAGTCATCCAGTACGGAAAAGACGGTGAAACCCACCTCTTGACACTGTATTCCGGAGAAATCTACAGAGCAAAGACCATCCTCGTAGCAACAGGTTCCAATCCAAGACATCTAAATGTCAAAGGGGAAGATACCTATGCCGGAAAAGGCGTAGCCTACTGCGCAATCTGCGATGCTCCCCTCTTTAAAGGGAAAGACGTCATCATAGCTGGTGGAGGAAACTCCGCTGTTGAAGCGGCAATAGATGTAGCAAAAGTTGCAACCTCTGTGACCTTAGTACACAGAAGCCAGTTAAGAGCGGACGCCATTCTGGTGGAGAAGCTTTATAATGATCCGAAGATCACAGTGCATCTGGAAACCCAGATTCTTGAAATATTCGGTGAAGAAGCCATGAAAGGCATACGCGTACTGGATAAGAAAATGAATAAAGAATATGAGCTTTTCTCAGACGGTCTCTTTATAGAAATCGGTCATGTACCGAATCTGGGACCTTTCAAAGATCTGTTGAAGCTGAACAGCTTCAATGAGATCCTCGTAGATGAGAAAAATCATACCAATATAGACGGCGTGTTTGCTGCAGGAGATGTAACTACAGTTCCTTATAAGCAGATTGTCATCGCTGCCAGCGATGGAGCAAAAGCGGCTTTAGCCATCAGTGAATACCTGAACGCACAGAAAATCAGTTAATTAATCAATAATTAAAATAAAACAAGAAAAAACAATCACGTAAGTGAACTTTATGGAGGTAAAGAAATAATGAAAATGTTTAATGAAGAAATCCAAGGACAGCTAAAAGAAGTATTCCAGGAAATGAAAGGTGATGTGACCATCGCTCTATTCACAAAGGAAGGCGAATGCCCAACATGTGAAGAAACTCTTGCTTATATGCAGGAAGTGGCCGAACTCACAGAGAAGATTCATCTGGTTGAGTATGACATCAATAAGGATGCCGAACTTGCAAAGAAGTACAACGTAGCCATGGTGCCATCCATCGTCCTTCTAGATGCAGACAATGAATACAAAGGCGTGAAGTTCAACGGAATTCCTGCTGGACACGAGATCAACTCCTTCATACCTGCCATTCTTGAAGTATCAGGAAATGTCAGCGAAATGCCTAAGGAACTGGAAGAAAGAATCATGAAGATCGACAAGCCAATGAACATCAAGGTGTTCATCACACTAAGCTGTCCACATTGCCCAGGAGCAGTACAGAAGGCTCATAAGATGGCACTGATGAATCCGTTCATCGATGCTGAAATGATCGAAGCTGAAACCTTCGGTGAACTGTCCATGAAGCACAATGTATCTGGTGTACCAAAGATCGTCATCAACGATGCATATGATCTTATCGGAAACCAGCCTATTCAGGAATTCCTGAACACAATGGAAAAGATTTCCTAAGATTCTATAAAAAGTAACAAATACACTTCCCCTAATCAAATGAAGAAAGAAAGGATGACAGACGCCATCCTTTTTCTTCATCTACATTAAAGGAGTATTTATGGATAATAAAGCAGTTGCTGAAAACAACACACTGACTAAAGAGACCAGAAGGAGAAAAAGAATCATGAAGATTGCCCTTGGCATCGTCATTGGAGGCCTTGCAGGTTATCTCTACTATTATTTCATCGGATGTGATGGAACCTGTCCTATTTCCTCCAATCCACTTCGTTCCATCCTATACGGATCTGTAGTGGGTACACTGCTTGGTTCGACTTTTTAGGCGAACCTATAGTAAACAGCCAAACAAAAGAAAATGCATCAGTGAGGTACCACGTGAAGAATCATAAATATCTGTATTTAATCACCCTGGCCTTCTTTGGCCTGTCCTTTGTAAACATACATTTTGCGCTTCTTGGAGTTATCTGCATGACCATTCCCATGTTCCTTCTTCAAAGAGATCAGAAGAAGACATGGTGTCAGGGATACTGCCCCAGAGCGAATCTGTTCATGACCTTAGGAAAAAACAGAAGAAGTAAAGGCAGGGTTACCCCCATGTCTTTCATTAGAGGAAATGTGAAAAACATCGTACTGGTCTATTTCGGTATCAGCCTGTTCATATCTGTCATGTCCACCTTACAGGTGTTCATCGGTAATATGGCACCTATGCTGATTCCAAGGTTTCTGATCCTTTTACCGATTAATATCACTTTCCCTCAGCTTATTACACCATCAGGTATACCTGTATGGATCACGCACTTTGCTTTTAGAATGTTTTCCATGATGATGACGACGACCATCCTAGGACTTTCCCTGTCCTATACATATAAACCCAGAACATGGTGCACCATTTGTCCGGTCAACACCATTTCCGACATCTATATCATGGATAAAAGGAAACGCTCACCCGGCCTTTCCAACGAGAATAAAGCATCGTAAAAGGATCCCATACATTTATATATATATCCCAAAAAAGGAAGTCTGGAGCAGATCACTATGTGATAAGCTCCAGACTTCCTTTTTGATCTTCATTTTGATTTAAAGAGAGAAATATCTATGGCTAAATTGCAGCTTCAATGGCATCAGCAAGAATCTCTTCCACTTCGATGGCCACATCATCAAGCTCCATACCTTCCATGATTCCAGCAAGACTTGTCGGCTTCATCATACCGATTCTGACGCCGTCTTCCTTCTCGTAAACCACCATTTTACATGGCAGCATATAGCCCGCTTCCAGATGACGGTCTAAAACCACTTTAGCCTTCGGTGGGTTGCATACTTCCATGACATTGAAATTCTTGTTGAATTCAAGTCCCTTCTCCTGCAGCTTGTCCTTGAAATTCATTTCCCAGAGAACACCGAACTTTCTTTCTGCCAGTGCCTTCTTCAGATCTTCTAAAGCCTTTTCATAACTCTTCTCTGTCTTTTTCTCATATACGATACTCATTTTGTTTCCTCCAATGTTTATTATATTGCATCCAATATACCACTAGGGGGTATATACATCAAGGTGATTGACCATAAATTCATCTTTTGTATTCATCTCGTCACATTCTGTTCAGAACTTCATTGACACCAGCCCTCTAATCCTTTAGAATAGTCTGAAAATGAGCTTTTACAGGAGGAAATATATGCTGGATACAGAGACCATGAAAGAGAGATACATAGAGGAAATCGTTGCACTGAGAAGATATTTACATCAGCATCCTGAACTGAGCCTGGAAGAATTCAAAACCACCCAGTTCATCATGAAGGAACTGGACAAGCTCGGGATTCCTTATATCAAGGCAAAGCCTACAGGACTTATCGCCACGATCAAAGGAAAACACCCGGGAAAG
>DATIRH010000260.1:0-2743 GCA_035469845.1 Proteiniclasticum sp.
ATCAGCTATTTCAGACTTAATTTTGAAGACAAAGTAGATTATGACGATCTTCTTAAAGAGCTTCAATCACGTGACAAGGAAGGTATTTCAGATAATTATATGTTCTACCTTGCAGTTTCTCCGAACTATTTCAGCGAAATAGTTGAAAATCTTCAAGCGAGCAGCATAAGAGAAAAGAAATCCAATTGGCAGAGACTTGTAATCGAAAAACCTTTTGGTCAGGATCTTGAAAGCGCAATCAAGCTGAATGATTCTATTTCAAAAGTATTTGATGAAAAAGACATCTACCGCATCGACCATTATGTTGCAAAGGAAATGATTCAGAATATCAACATGCTGCGTTTTCAGAACGCCATTTTCGGTTCCATATGGAACAAGGATCATATCAGCAATGTTCAGATCACCGTTCTTGAAAAAGAAGGTGTCGGTACCCGAGGTGGTTACTACGATGGCACGGGAGCCCTAAGAGACATGGTGCAGAATCATCTGCTCCAGCTTCTCTCGATCACCGCAATGGAACCTCCTAAAAGTCTTGATACTGATGATGTTCGAAACGAGAAAGTTAAAGTTTTCAGTTCACTCAGACCCTTTACCAGTGAAAACCTTGAAGATAAGCTTATTCTCGCTCAATATGAAGGCTATCAACAGGAAGATAAGGTGGATTCCGATTCCACAACTGAAACACTTGTAGCCACAAAAATCTTTATTGACAACGATCGCTGGGAAGGTGTTCCTTTCTATCTTCTCACTGGAAAAAGCTTAAAAAATAAAACAGCACAGATTACAATAGAATTTAAACAGAGTAACAGATATGGAAAAGATTCAGAGCCTAACATTCTTGAAATAAAGATCCAGCCAGATGAAGGAATCACATTACACCTCAATATAAAAGAACCTGGTGTAGTGGATAAAATCTCAATGGTGGAAATGGATTACTGTCAAAGTTGTCTATATCTTTTCAATTCGCCAGACTCCTACGAAAAACTGCTTCTTGATGCCATCAGCGGAGATTCCACATTATTCACACGCTGGGATGAGCTTCAGCTCACTTGGAAATATGTAGATTCAATTCTAGAAAATGTGAATGGCAACAAGAAATCCATACTGAAATCCTACGGTGTCGGTACAGACGGTCCAGAAGAACTGTCCTCCTTCATCGATTCAGGTGCGAATCACTGGTGGTACCTGAATCGAGAGTATTGATAACTTTACTATCAGTAAAAAAAGAGTTGCACAGAAAACCGATAATCCGGTTCCTGTGCAACTCTTCATTTTATAATCATGCAAATTTCAGTTCAAAGTCTGTCAATCCAGATATAAATTCATATAGTCCGCATCATAATACTTTTCATTAATTTTGAAGAACTTTTTATATGTGCCAAATTTACTGAATCCGAATTTCTCATAGAGCCTGATTGCTCTTTCATTGTCCGATTTCACTTCGAGTGAAATAATCTCGATATCCTTGGACTCTGCAAAATGAATGAGCTGCTCTAACAGCTTTGTCCCGACTCCGGAACCCCAATAGGCTTTCAGCACGCTGATCGCAATTTCTGCGCGATGTGAAATCCTTTCACGCTCACTCCCCTGTAAACTTGCGACGCCTACAATCTTTTCATCCTGGCATCCCACAATCATACAGCTTTTTGCGGAAGCATTAATATTCATAATAAATTTTTCTTCCTGCATCCTGGTGAATGGCACACCTTCTGGGCCAAACAGAAGGTTTTCTGTTTCACTTCCTACAATTTTCAGATAGTCCAGTATGTCTTCTGCATCATCCTTCTCAGCATATCGAATTACAAGTTTATCATTCATCCTGCTTATTCCTCCAGTTTCTTGAGTTTACTCTGTTCGGATTCTCCCTTATACCCGACCCTCTTCTTTTCTTAAGAAAAGAAGACAAGTGAATTACTTCACTCATCTTCTAAAACATACAATTAATTTAAAGTGAGTTCTGGTAATGCGGTAGTTGTAACGATCGGATCGCCATTAATATATCGGAACGTACCAAAATCGTATCTGTAAGTAAATCCGAGTTTGTCTTTCAGAATCACAGAAAATTGTATGGTATCAAGTTCTTTGGCTTCTATTTTGAAATCATGAACATGACTCTCGTAGACCATGTTGTCAGGATATTTGACATCGGATATCTCCAGCGGCATTTTCTCCAGCACTATACCATTTTTTTCCACCACTACATCTGATCGAACAAGCTCAATACTGTTGTTCGTGGAAAATACAACCTCGGTATCATAAGAAGCCTTCAGCTCATATGTTTCCTTATTATAAGTGGACGTAAAATCCAGTAGATTGAATGCAGTATCTGCAATGTACTTTTTATAGATTTCGTCTTCATCCACAAGATTTTCCAGTCTCTTCTCTCCGTACTTCTCTACCATTAGATCTATACGTATTGGCTCAAGTACATTGATTTCATGATCCACCGTGTAGGTGGTATCATTCAGCAGATGCGCTTCCAGAAGAACCGCTTCCTCATCTCCTGCTTCCAAAGCCGCATAAACTTTTGAAGTGGAATCCATAGATTTCAATTTGAAGTTTATGTGAAGCATAGCGAGTTTCTTCTCTCCATCTATGAGATCTGATACGGTCCAGTTCACGTCTTCTAACATTGTCTCGACATGCCCCCCATTCTTTATAGCTTCCGCTACAGCACTGTCGATATTATTTTCAAGATATTTTAGTCTGTTTGAATTCAGAATAACACCCTTGTTTACCTGAT
>DATIRH010000261.1:0-4876 GCA_035469845.1 Proteiniclasticum sp.
AATTCCATGGAGAAGTCTCCTCTAGCCTGCGTCATGGATCTAAGATCTGTTGCATAGGTCTGCATTTCGGAAAGTGGAATTTCTGCAATGACCATCTGATTTCCATCCACAGGTTCCATACCTTGTACTCTGCCTCTCTTCTTGTTGATGTCGCCCATGATATCGCCCATATAATCATCTGGGATGATGATACTCGCTTTCATGATCGGTTCAAGAAGTACAGGACTGGCATCTTCCATACCTTTCTTGAAGGCCTGATTTGCAGCAACCTTGAAGGCCATTTCTGATGAATCCACCGCATGGTAACTTCCATCATAAAGCGTTGCCTGAAGCTTGATCACAGGATATCCTGCAACAACACCTTCCACTATGGATTCTCTTAATCCTTTTTCAACTGCAGGAATATAGTTTCTTGGAACTGCACCCCCAACTACCTTGTCGATGAACAGCAGCTCTTCTTCTCCGTCCTGACGAGGTTCAAAGATGATTTTGACATCTCCGTACTGACCATGTCCACCGGATTGTTTTTTATGTTTACCCTGTACATCAGATTTTTTCTTTATGGTTTCTCTATAAGGAATTCTTGGTCTCTTCAACTCCACATCTACACCGAACTTCGACTTCAGTCTGGATGCAAGAATATCAAGATGGGTTTCCCCTTGACCTGAAATAAGTATTTCAGCTGTTTCTCTATCTCTTTCCATGGTGAAAGTAGGATCTTCTTCAACCAGCCTCTGGAGTCCTGAAGAAATCTTGTCTTCATCTCCTTTAGCCTTTGGTACGACCGCCATGGTCATGGTAGGTGTCGGGAAGTTGAATTTATCGTAAATCACCTTGAACTTCGGATCACAGATAGATTCACCGGTCTTGGTATGCTGAAGCTTAGTGACGGCTCCAATATCACCCGCAATGATCTTGTCGGTAAGAATCTGGTTCTTTCCTCTTAAGAAAATCAGTGTATTGATCTTTTCAGGTTTATCCTGATTCGTGTTATACACAGGTGTATCTGGTCTGATATGTCCAGTAATGACTCTGAACAGGGAAATCTTGCCCACAAATGGATCGGCAATGGTCTTGAACACAAACCCTGAGAATGGTTTATCTTCAGTCAGACTGATAAACTCGGTCTTTCCGGATTCAACTACTACCGCTTTCTGTGGAATCGCATATTCAGGTGTAGGGAAACACTCGATCATATCTTCAAGAAGTGTGGTCATCCCGATGACCTTGGTGGCACTACCGCAGGTTACTGGTGCGATGTCTCCGGATGCGCATCCTTTGATCAGTGCATCATATATTTCCTTCTCTGTAAGCTCATCTCCATTAAAATACTTTTCAAGAAGTGCTTCATCGGTCTGTGCAACGGATTCTACGATCATTTCTCTCAGTTCAGTAACCCTGGCAACTAAGTCCTCTGGAACAGGAGCTTCCTTCATTTCAAGGGTCTTGGAATCATGAATTCTCGCTCTGTTTGAGATGATATTGATCACTCCACGGAAATTATCTTCTTTTCCTATAGGATACTGAATAGGTACTACACTCATGCCGTATTTTTCTTTCAGCTGTGCAAACACTTTATCAAAATCAGTATGGTCTCTGTCTAATTTATTGATGAAAAATGTTCTAGGCAGCTTGATCTTATTACAGTAATCCCATGCCTTGTCTGTTCCAACTTCTATTCCAGAAGCTGCGGATACAACAATTGTCGCCACGTCAACTGCTCTCATACCTTGGATTTGTTCGCCTACAAAATCAAAGAATCCAGGTACGTCCACCAAGTTGAATTTTATTTCATTGTAGGTGAAAGGAGCCACAGAGGCCTGGAGTGAAATCTGTCTCTTCTTTTCTTCAGAATCAAAGTCTGTTGTCGTTGTTCCATCTTCAACTCTGCCAAGTCTGTCTGTTGACTTGGTGTAAAAAAGAAGCGCTTCAGCCAAAGATGTCTTTCCAGTGCCACTGTGGCCGATTATTCCGACATTACGTAAATTTTTGATACGGTACTCTTTAATAAACATATCATGTCCTCCTACTGTGTGATTTGTTTTCTTATGAAAACCTTTAACTACCATCTCATCATATCAAATATTCTGAGTATTTTCTATAATCAGGCTTCTATTTATCAAAATTTTGTAGTATATTCGGTGAATTCATGAGAAGTTTTATTTTTCAAGTGCCAGATTAAAGCATATAATAGAGAAAGGAGTGATAAAATATGATTATTAAAAACGAAAAAGATTTAGATGCGCTGAAAGAGATCGGCAGGATCTGCGCCCTGGCAAGAGAAACCATGGCAAAAGAAACCAAGCCTGGCATCACCACACTGGAACTGGACTTGATCGCGAAAAGAATTTTTGAAGAACAGGGAGCAGAGTCTGCACCCATGGGTGTTTATGATTTCCCAGGCTATACCTGCATCAGTGTAAATGATGTAGTCGCTCATGGAATCCCGTCAGATTATGTTCTGAAAGAAGGAGATAAGGTCAACATTGATGTATCTGCTTCAAAAAATGGTTTTTTTGCAGATACAGGTCTTACCATTAATATTCTTCCCGTTTCAGACAAAAACAAGATGCTTCTGGAGACGGCAAAGAACGCCATGTATAAATCCATTGAAAAAGCCATGCCGGGTACCATGACCAATAATCTTGGAAGAGCCGTGTACAATGAGGCTCAGAACCACGGGTTTAACGTGATCCGCAACCTGACTGGCCATGGAGTAGGAAAAACCCTCCATGACGATCCTGAAAACATATTTAATTACAACGAACGAAGAGGTTCTTCTCTCATCAGAGAAGGTCATGTGCTGGCCATCGAAACATTCATTACGGAAATGGATGATTATGTGGAAGAATATCCAGACGGATGGACTTTGAAGACACCGAACGGCAATTATGTGTACCAGTTTGAACATACCATCGTGGTGACAAAAAACGGTCCACTGATTCTCACCAATGGCGAAGAACAGGACTTTTACGATCCTTACCGAAAATAAAGCAGAATAATAGAGAGGGATACCGATTTTCGGAATCCCTCTCTATTATTTTAAATCAGTTCTCTTTCGAGCATTTCCTGCACAGCAAAGGTCGCCACATCATCTGCGTACTTCCCCGGTCCAAAGCCGGCATCATAGCCGAGCTCTTTTGCCAGTTCATGGCTGATTCTTGGTCCTCCGCAGATCAGTACCACCTTTTCTCTGAGCCCTTCTGCTTCCAGAAGCTCCACAAGATGGACAAGATTGTCGATATGCACATTCTTCTGGGTCACTGTCTGAGAAACAAGAAGCACATCTGCTTTCATTTCTACCGCTTTCTTCAGGAATTCCTCATTGGTCACCTGACTGCCCATATTGAAGGCTTCGATCATCTCATACCGCTCCAGGCCATAATGCCCTGCAAAGCCCTTCATGTTCATGATGGCATCAATCCCTACTGTATGAGCATCTGTACCAGTGGAGGCGCCCAGGACATTGATCTTTCTGCCCATATTCTCTTTGATGAAGTCATTGACTTCATCCATTTCCATCACAACACCACCTACCGTTTCCACATGGATTTCTTCATAGTTGATGCTGTGCGTGAGACTTCCATAGACCACAAAATAGGTGAATTCCTTATCAAGTGATTTATGATGTGCCACAAGAGGGTCTAAGATCCCCATTTTCTTCGCCAGCTGCTTCGCTGATTCCACCGCCCGATCTCCGTCAGGAACCGGCAGGGTGAAGGAAATCTGCACCTTCCCGTCATTTAAGGTATCTCCATAGGGCTTCACGCGGGTGAGATCCAGTTTTTCATCTAAATTAATCTTTTCAGTACTGTATAATCCGCTACTCATCAGTTCATCCTCCCTTCAAGCAGTAAATCAAAGAAAGGATTATAGTATTCGCTGCTCTTCTTCACAACGCCATCAAGACCTTTTCCGCCATCCTGTGGTCTCTTGATTGCAGCGAATTTTCCCATTTCGATGGTTTTGAAAAGGCCTTCTTTCTTGATGTTCTCCAGGAGTTTCACCGTTTCAGTCAGAACTTCTTCTGCTCTTTTCTCAATGATTCCACCTTGCTTGAATTCAATTTCATTTCCAAAGTCTTCCATGGTATTGAAGATATAAGACGCGTTCTCAATGGCCACAGCACAATCAGACAAGAATGGTGTATGGATGGCTTCTGTCATCATGCCCAGAAGATGAAGCTTCTGCCCTGTCATGATTGTCACCATATTAAAGAGCGCATTCTGAACCTGTCCTTTGAAAATATCTCCCGTCAGAAATTTTGTAGGTGGCATATACTTCAGGGGAGCCTTTGGAAAGATTTCCCTTGCCATCTGTGCCTGAGCCAATTCAAAGAGGAATCCGTTCTTCAGTTCAGGATTCATCTCAAAAGCATGTCCAAGTCCCATCTGCTCTTCAGGAAGCCCTGCCATGAGAGCGAACTGCTCATTGATGAGCTGAGAAGCAAGTACGGTGTGCGCTTCTTCATAGGCATCTGCCGTGGTGAGGTAATTGTCCTCACCGGTATTGATGATGACGCCTGCATAGCCGTTGATTGCTCTTGAAAAGTACTGATCGATCAGTGTTCTCTTCATGTTGATGTCCCTGAATAGAATGCCATAAAGCGCATCGTTCAGCATCACATCCAGTCTTTCCACCGCACCGATTGCTGCGATTTCAGGCATACATAGACCTGAACAGTAGTTGCAGAGCCTGATGTATCTTCCAAGTTCCTCCCCTACTTCATCCAGGGCTTCTCTCATAAGCCTGAAATTCTCCTGGGTCGCCATGGTACCACCAAATCCTTCTGTGGTAGCGCCATAGGGCACAAAATCAAGAAGTGACTGACCTGTGGTTCTTATGACTGCAATGATGTCCGCACCCTGCTTTGCAG
>DATIRH010000262.1:0-8285 GCA_035469845.1 Proteiniclasticum sp.
ATCGATGACATCATCGGCGTACTCAATGTGAAAGATATGCTGTTCATTTCCGACGAAGACAAAGAAAACTTCAATATGATGAAATATATCAGAGAACCTTACTACGCATATGAGTTCAAACGAATCCCAGAACTGTTCAAAGAGCTGAAAAGAACAAGAACACATTTATCCGTTATTCTGGATGAATATGGCGGTACTGTAGGTATTGCAACCATCGAAGATCTGCTGGAAGAAATCGTGGGAGAAATCGATGATGAATATGATGAAGTCACTGAAGAAGATATAGAGACCATCAGCAAGAACGAATATGTGGTTTCAGGCTCTTATCGTCTGGATGATCTCAATGAGAACATCGGAACCGACATCGAATCGGAAGAATTCGATTCCATCGGCGGATACCTGATTGGAATTCTTGGAACCTTCCCTGAAAATGGTGAGGTCATTGAAACTGATGGTATCAAATTCATCGTGAATGAAGTGGATAAGAACCGGATCAAGAAAATCAGAATGATCGTGAAGCCAAAAACGACTAAATCTCCAAGGAACCAGTAATGGTTCCTTTTTTTCGCCTTGAAACTGAGTCACTATTCATTTTGTAAACGTTTTATAAACTATCTGATTATTTCACTGTAAACGTATTGACAAACCTATACGTACAGGTTATATTTTTATTAATCTAACTTATACGTACAAGTAACTTTTCTTGGATGTAGAAGTTAAAAAAGGAGGCTTATAATGGGAAAGTACACTGAAGATGCTCAAAAAATGCTCGAACTGATTGGTGGCAAAGAAAATATTTCTGCCGTCACCCACTGTGTTACCAGAATGCGTTTTGTTCTGGTGGATCCGTCAAAAGCAGATATCCCTAAAATCGAAGCGCTGAAAAGCGTAAAAGGAAGCTTTACTCAAGCAGGACAGTTTCAGGTCATCGTCGGTAACGATGTTGATAATTTCTACAATGAATTTGCTGCTGTTTCCGGCGTGGAAGGCGTAGACAAAGATACTGTAAAACAGACCGCGAAAAGCAATATGAACTTTGCACAGAGACTTCTGGCAAACCTTGCAGAAATCTTTGCACCTCTTATTCCCGCACTTGTAGTCGGAGGTCTTATCTTAGGTTTTAGAAATTTTATTGATGCAGTGCCTATCATGAATGGTGGAGTAGATACCATCACATCCCAGTCCCAGTTCTGGTCTGGAGTAAATCACTTCCTATGGATCATAGGTGAAGCGATCTTCCACTTCCTTCCAGTAGGAATCACCTGGTCTGTGGCCAAAAAGTTCGGCACCACACAGATCCTTGGTATCGTACTTGGTATCACCCTGGTTTCTCCGCAGCTTCTTAATGCCTATGCGGTTTCCGGTGGTGGAGAAATTCCTTTCTGGGATTTCGGATTCGCGAAAGTGGACATGATCGGATATCAGGCGCAGGTTATCCCCGCGATGCTTGCAGGATTCACTCTGGTCTATCTAGAGAAATTCTTCAAGAAGATCGTCCCTGACTATCTGTCCATGATACTTGTACCATTCTTTGCACTGGTACCCACTGTACTTCTTGCACATACAGTCCTAGGACCTATTGGTTGGGTCATAGGCGATTGGATTTCAACGGTTGTTTATGCAGGACTTACTTCTGCCTTTGGTTGGCTCTTTGCAAGTGTCTTCGGATTCCTTTATGCACCGCTGGTCATCACAGGACTCCATCATATGACCAATGCCATCGACCTTCAGCTCATGGAGCAGTTCGGTGGAACAAATCTCTGGCCTATGATCGCTCTTTCAAATATCGCTCAGGGCTCCGCAGTAATGGCCATCGTTTTTCTTCATCGTGGAGACAAAGAGGAACAGCAGATTTCCATCCCGGCAGCGATTTCCTGCTATATGGGTGTCACTGAACCTGCCATGTTCGGTATCAATATCAAATACATCTACCCGTTCCTTGCCGCAATGATCGGTTCTGCCATCGCAGCCATTGTATCTGTAAGTACCGGCGTCATGGCAAACTCCATCGGTGTAGGTGGACTTCCAGGATTCCTGTCCATTCAGCCGAAATACATGCTTATATTTGCAATCTGTATGCTCATCGCAGTTGTGGTCCCATTTGTGCTGACCATAGTCTTTGACAAGAGAGGCGTTCTTAAGGGCAAAGGTGTGGACTTTAAAGTGAAATTCTAAAAAGCTTGCATTTTGAAAGTAAGCACAGGAAAGGAGTGATCAGAACATGCAGAATTTTAACGACAGTGTCATCTATCAGATCTATGTCAAATCCTTTATGGATTCCAATGGAGATGGCCTTGGCGACATACCCGGAATCACCAGCAGATTGGATTATTTAGAGAAACTGGGTATAAATTACCTCTGGCTTACTCCTGTATTTGTATCTCCAATGAACGACAACGGTTACGATGTGGCCGACTATTATAAGGTGGACCCTTCATTCGGAACCCTGGACGATCTGGAACATCTGATTTCCGAAGCAAAGAAGAGAGGACTCGGCATCATGCTGGACATGGTGTTTAATCACACCTCCACCGATCATGAATGGTTCCAGAAAGCATTAAAGGGAGATCCGAAATATAAGGATTACTACATTTTCAGAAAAGGCAGTGGAGGCAACCCTCCCACCAACTGGATTTCAAAATTCGGCGGAAACGCCTGGGAATACGTGCCCGAATTTGACGAATACTATCTGCATCTGTTTGATAAGACCCAGGCCGATCTCAATTGGGAGAACGAGGATGTAAGAGAAGAACTCTACGAAATCGTCAATTTCTGGCTTGATAAAGGGGTCAGCGGATTCCGCTTCGATGTGATCAATCTGATCTCTAAACCTGATGAATTCATTAATGATGAAATCGGGGATGGAAGAAGATTCTACACCGATGGGCCGAAAATCCATCAGTACCTGAAAGAACTGAACCGAGAAACTTTCGGTAGAGTGGACAATACCATCACCGTAGGGGAAATGTCCTCCACCACCCTTGAAAACTGTGTAAGATACTCCCATCCTGAAGAGGATGAGCTCAGTATGGTCTTTAATTTCCATCACCTGAAAGTGGATTATGACGAGGGAGACAAATGGTCCCTCAAGAATTTTGACTTTCAGGAATTGAAGGAGATCTTTGACCACTGGCAGTCCGGGATGGACAACCTTGGGGGCAACATGGCGCTGTTTTTCAGCAACCACGATCAGCCAAGAGCCATCTCTAGATTCGGTGATGATAAAAACTATCATAAAGAGTCAGCGAAAATGCTGGCAACCTCCCTCCATCTTTTAAAAGGAATCCCCTATATCTTTCAGGGAGAAGAATTCGGCATGACCAATGCGTATTTCACCTCCATTGACGACTATCGGGATGTGGAGAGCATCAACTATTACAACATCTTAAAGAAGCAGGGACTGCCTGAAGAGATGATCATTAAAATTCTGCAGGCCAAATCCAGAGACAACGGCAGAACGCCTATTCTCTGGAACGGTGAAGACGGACATGGTTTCACCACCGGTACCCCCTGGATCCCTTTCAGTAAAATGAAGGGAATCAATATGGAAGAGGATCAGAAGGATGAGAATTCCATCTTCGCCTATTATCAGAAACTGATCAGACTGAGAAAAGAAAGCCCTGTGATCCAGAAGGGATCCTATAAGATCCTGGATAAGGATCATAAAAGCCTCTTCTCCTATCTACGAACCCTAGGAGAGGAGAGAATCCTTGTGATCAGCAATTACTATGGAAATCAGGTGGATTTCGATCCGTCGAAGTATGATCTGCCTGAACTAAGCAGAGAAAACTATAAGGTGCTTCTTTCAAATTATGACCAGTTCAATCTGGAGAAAGAAAAAATTTCAGTAAGACCTTATGAATCTCTGGTATTAAGCATTGAGCCTCATAAATAGTCGTGGTATTATGGATTGGGTGATGTGAATGGCTAAGTATTCAGCTTTATACAATAAAATACAGAAAGACATTGAAGATGGGATTTTAAAACCGGGAGAAAGACTCCCTTCAGAAAAAGAACTGATGGAAACCTACAGTCTGTCGAGGGATACAGTAAGAAAATCTCTTGGCCTTCTGGCGGCCAACAGCTACATCAGAAAAATCAAAGGTAAGGGTTCCTTCGTCCTGGAAATGAACCGATTTGATTTTCCTGTGGCAGGGCTCATCAGCTTCAAGGAAATGGCGAAACGTACAAACATGAAAAGCCACCATACAGAGGTGGTTCGTCTAGCGCTTTTAAAAGAATCAGCCTTTCCAGTGCAGGCGGTAGAACAGAATGAACTGCAGGATATCTGGGAAGTCATTCGTATAAGAACCATTGACGGAAGAAGAGTCATTCTTGATAAGGATTATTTCTATCAGGATGTGGTAGGAGAACTGACAGAGGAAATCTGTAAAAACTCCATCTACGAATATTTCGAGAATGAGCTCAGTATCAAAATAGGATATGCCCACAAAGAGATCATCATCGAAAAAGCCACCGATGAAGACAGAAAACATCTTGATCTTTTAGACTACGACATGGTAGCCGTGGTGAACACTCTGGTGTATCTTGAAACCGGAAAGCTCTTCCAGTTTACACAGTCGAGGCATTGTCCTGATAAATTCAGGTTCATCGATGTGGCAAGAAGAGTTCGGCCTTAAAACATCAATAATCTGATTCAGGCATCACCTAAAAAAGTGATGCCTGTTTCTTTTAGTAGAAAGATAAAGAAACTTCAATTACAATGACTTTAGCAGTATGATCAAATGAAGAGGAAAAATCAGAGATATCGAATAGGTGATAGAATGGATAATTTTTATAAGGAAGCCTTACTTGAAGCAGAAAAAGCCTACATGGAGAATGAGGTTCCCGTGGGCTGCGTTGTAGTCAAAGACGGCGAAATCATTGGAAGAGGAAGAAACCAGATGGAAGGACATAGCGATCCTTCCGGACATGCAGAAGTCATGGCCATAAGAGAAGCCTCAAGAAGGCTTGGCACCTGGAGACTGACAGGATGCACCCTCTATGTGACACTGGAACCCTGCCTCATGTGCTCGGCACTGATCCGCAAATCAAGAATCGGAAAAATATTCATCGGCGTCATTGAGCCCCGCGAAGGCGCATTTGGCAGTGCCCTTTCCATCAATGATCTACCACCGAAAGAGCATCATGTGGAAGCTCATTGGCTTTATGATGAAGTGTCTGAAACTATGCTCAAAAAATTCTTTAAGGAGCTTCGAAAAACATGATTACAATATATGACCGAAAAATGCAGAGACTGACCAATGAACATGTAGTCGGAGGAAAACTTTTAAAGCTCCTCTATGAAAAACCCTATGGGAAGCCTTTTCTCTTTTTTGTGAAGAGAAAATTCTTTTCCTCCTTTTACGGCAGACTCATGGACACAGCCTGGTCCAGACGAATGATCAGTGGTTTCATCAAGGACCATGATCTTGATATGGATGAATCAGCGCAAGCTGCAGAGGAATTTAAAACCTTCAATGAGTTTTTCACAAGAAAGCTGAAACCCGAAGCAAGACCTTTTGACTTATCCCCTGATGTTCTCATCAGCCCCTGTGATTCAAGACTTCTTGCTTTTGAAAACATCGATACGGAAAATGTGATTCAGGTGAAAGGGATGACCTATGCACTGAAAGATCTTCTTCTTGATGATGCCCTCAGCAAAAAATATCAGGGTGGAACCGTCATGGTCTTTCGCCTCAATCCTCTGGACTATCACAGGTTTCATTTCCCTGATGACGGCCTGCCCCATAAGGCCCGTGATATTGATGGCCTCTACTACTCTGTGAATCCTCTTGCACTAATGACGACACCACGCCTTTATGTGGAGAACAAAAGAGCAGTGACGAAATTTGACAGCGCTCATTTCGGCACCCTTCTCTACCTTGAAATCGGCGCTACCAATGTAGGGTCCATCATCCAGACCTACATTGACTCGAAACCTGTGAAGCGAGGCAGTGAAAAAGGATACTTCAAATTCGGAGGGTCCACCGTGATTCTTTTCGCAGAGAAAAACAGAGTGAAGCTCCATGAAGACATTCTTCTTCACTCTGCACAAGGTGTTGAAACAAAAGTACTCTTTGGGGAGTCCATCGGTTCTTGTGAAGTTTACAAACAGTTCTCCTAAAGGAAAGACTCTTGTAAGATTTTTCCTGTATAGTGAGTTCACAGTAAATGAAGGGGATGATGGAATGTACGGTTTAGCACTAGGTGGAGGAGGCTCCAGAGGATCCTATGAAATAGGTGCCCTGAAAGCCTTAAAAGAGATGAACATAGAGATTGGTGCCATCATGGGTACTTCCATCGGTGCCATCAATGGAGCTTCCTATCTGATGGGTGATATTGAACTTATGGAAGAATTCTGGAAATCTCTCAACCGAGATTCTCTGATCAAGTTTAAAGATCTTGATATTCCTGATATCATTAAGAATAAGGGATTTGATTTTGATATTCTCCTGGGTCTTCTCAACTCAAACCTCAAAGAAGACGTCATCAGGAAAAATCCCATTGATTTTGGGATCGTCACCTATAATCTGAGCACCAAGGAACCTCTTGTTATCTTTAAAGATGAGATGCCTCAAGGAAAGCTTGTGGATTATGTGGCAGCCAGCGCCAATCATCCTTCCTTTGAAAGACTGATCATTGATGGTGATGCCTTTATAGATGGCGCGATCTATGATAATATTCCGGTCTCTCCTCTCTATGAGAAAGGATATCGAGATATCATCGCAGTGAATCTGCATACAGCAATTGATCGGAAAAATCTGAAAGGTCCCTACAACCTTATAGAAATCAAACCAGAAAATCCCTTAGGACCGATTCTTTTTCCTGATCCGGAGGCCATCAGAAAGAATATCACCTACGGGTATCTGGATACCCTTAAAGCTTTTGGAAAAGCCCATGGATGCCGCTATTATTTCAGAACACTGGATGATTTCTCCATGCTGAGTTCCTTAAGGGCTGAAGAGATCAAGGAACTGAAAGGAAAGGTTCTTCCAATCTTTCTGAACAAGACTTTAGAGCGATATGAACATGAGCTTCGCGAAGATTATTCCCTCACTTTATCCGCTCTGGAGATAACAGCTGAAGTACTGAAAATTGATAATGCGAAAATCTATGAACACCAGGGAGAGCTTCTTGACCAGATCTTTGAAATTGCAGGTAAAGTTGCAAAAGGAAATAGTCAGCTTCCTCTTAAAGAACGGATTGTCTTCAAAGAGCTGGATTCGAAAGCATTTAAAGCCTTGGAGCTTGCTGCTCCTAAAACTGCCATTGCCAATCTGTTCCTGAAAATCCTTCAAAATAGAATCATAGGAGAGTAATTTATGGAAAAAATTGATTTAAGAAGTGACACGGTCACCCATCCAACCGAAAAGATGAGACAGCTCATGGCAACTGCCCCTGTTGGAGATGATGTCTATGGAGATGATGAAACAGTTATCCTCCTGGAAAAGAAAACAGCAGAACTTCTTGGGAAAGAAGCAGCCATGTTTGTCCCCTCCGGCGTATTCGGAAATCAGGTTTCTGTCCTGACCCATACGAAAAGAGCACAGGAAATCATCCTGGGTGAGCATTGTCATATCATTGAACATGAAGCAGGCTCTGTAGCTCTCATTTCCAATGTCCAGACCAGGACCATCGATGACAGAAACGGTGAAATGGATCCTAAGGAAGTGGAAAGAATCATCCGTAAAGCCGAAGATATCCATTTCCCTCATACGGGTCTGATCTGTGTGGAGACTGCTCACTCAACTGGAAACGTGGCTTCACTGAAGAACCTGGAAGAGATCCATACCATTGCGAAGAAATACAACATTCCGGTTCATCTGGATGGAGCAAGACTTTTCAATGCAGCCACCTATTTAGGCGTTGAAGGGATAGAGATTGCAAAATATGCTGACACCATTTCCTTATGTCTTTCAAAAGGTCTCTGTGCACCAGTAGGTTCTGTAGTTGCTGGTTCAAAGGAATTCATCCATGAAGCTAGAAAGAACAGAAAGATACTCGGTGGTGGTATGAGACAGGCTGGTATTATTGCTGCTGCAGGACTGGAAGCACTGGAGATGAGAACCAGACTGAAGGAAGACCATGAAAATGCAAAGTACTTTGGTGACATGCTGGATAAAATTCCAGGAATCCATGTCCACAAAGATGCCATCAAGATCAATATGATCTTCTTCAACATTGAGAAAGCTAATTTCGATGAGGACCATTTTGTTTCCTATCTGAAGGAGAAAAACATTCTCATCAACGGTCAGGACGGAGGTCTCTACCGCTTTGTGACC
>DATIRH010000263.1:0-7257 GCA_035469845.1 Proteiniclasticum sp.
TGAATTTAAGCAGTTCCAGGAATTCCTTCACACCTTTTAATAAATAATCCTCATCAATTTCAGTAATGTATTCGAGATACAGATTGTTCTTCTTTCGAAGAACCCGCATCTTCTCGACTTCGCTCATCTTGATATTTTTCATCTGCAGAAGGATTTCCAGAGACCTTGAACGGGCTACACCCTTGATCTGTTCATTGTCTTCAACCGAAAAATCTTTCCCCAAATCCTGAAGTATGCTCTTCCACGCAAGATAGTGAAATCTGTCCGTGTTGACCAAAACTCCATCCAGGTCAAAAACGACAGCCTTGATCCCCATAAATAACCTCCAAAAATAAAATATTCCATTTCAGATACTACATAAAATTGAACTATTATAAAATAAATAATACCATAATTATGCTTGTTAATTACATTATAGCGTATCTTTTGGTGTATCCATAGAACTTCTGTTTGTTAATTTTATGTCACTTAACGATTCTGTTGACTCACAAGCAACAAAGTAATATAATATTGTAGTAATTGATAATGATTTTCAATAGGGACGGTGTTTAATATGTGCGTAAATGATTTAAAGCTTGGAGAAAAGGCGTTTGTGCGAAATGTCTTTGGAGATGAAAAGCTGGTAAAAAGATTATCTGCCTTGGGCTGTACAGAAGGATGTCAGATCGAGGTCGTAAATAGAGCTCCTTTTGGTGATCCAATCGTGTTATCGCTGAGAGGTTCAAATATGGCAATCCGAAAGAAAGACGCCGGTAACATTCATGTGGAGGCTTCTTTTAAATGAAAAATATTGCGTTAATTGGTAACCCTAACGTAGGGAAAACCACTCTTTTCAATCTGCTTACCGGGTCCAACCAATACGTTGGAAACTGGCCTGGTGTTACAGTAGAAAAAAAAGAGGGGTACCACAATGATATAAAAATAACTGATTTACCGGGTATCTATGCATTAGATACCTATTCTAATGAGGAGAAAGTTTCTAAAGACTTTCTGGAAAAAGGTAAACCAGATCTTATCCTCAATATAGTGGATGCTTCTAATCTTGAAAGAAACCTTTATCTCACAACTCAGATTCTGAAATATAATATTCCCGTCATCATAGTCATGAATATGCTTGATGTTGCGAATATGAAAGGTCTTGATATCAATCCTCAAATTCTGGAAGAAGAATTGGGTATCCGAGTGATTCCGATCATGGCCACAAAAGGACATGGTATCAATAGACTCAAGGATGCTCTATCAGAGAAGGATTTTTTCCCGAAGCCAATCCTAAGAGATTATCCCAATGAAAAAACCGCTTATGAAGAAATCAACAGAATTCTAAGCAAATCGTCGAAACTGGTCAAGAAATCCCATTCAGCAACGCGTAAAATTGATAAGGTCGTTCTGAATCCGTTTCTGGCTTATCCGATTTTCATCCTGATGATCACCATCGTATTCAAGCTGACATTCACATGGGTAGGAGCTCCTTTGTCAGATTTACTGGATGCCTATGTGCTCACAGGAATCTCTGAACTGATGTCCGGCCTTCTGGCAAGCAGCAGTCCCTGGTTCCAGTCTCTGATTGTAGATGGAATCATTGGTGGTGTGGGCGCAATCTTGGTATTTCTCCCAATCATCATGGTGATGTTCGCCGCCATATCCATCCTCGAAGACTCGGGTTATATGGCACGAGGTGCCTTCATCATGGATAAGCTTATGAGACAGATTGGTCTTTCGGGCAAAGCATTCATACCCATGCTTATGGGATTCGGCTGCACAGTCCCTGCAATCATGTCCGCAAGGACCCTTGAAAGCGAGAAAGATCGGAAACTGACTGCCCTTTTAGCCCCTTTCATGTCCTGCAATGCAAAACTTCCTGTCTATCTTCTGTTCGGAACCATTTTTTTCAGGAATAATGCAGAATTCGTAGTCATGGCTTTATACCTCTTTGGAGGTCTTATGGCCATTCTATTTGGCTTGCTGCTGAAAAGCACGATCTACAAGAAAGATGAGGAACCCTTTATCATCGAGCTTCCTGAGTATAAGATCCCTTCACTCAGTCTTGTCGCAAGGAGCACCTGGGACAAAGGCAAGGGCTTTATCAAGAAAGCATCAACCATCATCTTCTCTCTCTCTGTTCTGGTCTGGTTTTTATCAAGTTTCAGCATGAGTGGATTATCGGACATCGGAGACAGCTTTCTTGCAGGTTTCGGTTCGATTCTTGCACCGATTTTCGCTCCGCTTGGATTCGGCACTTGGGAAGCTGCTGTATCCCTTGTTACAGGCATTATGGCGAAGGAAGTGGTATTGTCCACCATGGGTGTTATCTACGGTGGAGATCTCAGCACCATCTTACCTACACTGTTTACACAGCTGACAGCCATAAGCTTTCTGGTGTTTGTCCTTCTTTACACTCCTTGTGTTGCTGTCATTGCAACCATTAAGAAGGAATACGGCACTAAGTTTGCAGTTTTCAGTTCTTTCTTCTATTTTACTGTTGCCTGGATTGTATCCTTCCTGATTTATCAGATCGTATCACTCATACTATAAGGGAGGATGAGATGGAAATTATCATAACCATAGGCATTGTAGGTGCTGCCCTTTTCTTCCTTGTGAAAAAAATCAAAGCGACAAAAAACGCAGATTGCACTGCATGTAAAACCTGTGACACTGACTGCTCTGTTTATACACCTGAAAGAGCAATGGGAATTAAGTTCATTCATAACCCGGATGAAGAAAAAATCAAATAATAGAATTTAACCGATGAAGAATCTTCTGTAGATCTTTCATCGGTTTTTCATTTGGAATGACGGAGATAAACTTCCTCCACATGATACACTTCGACACATCAGCATATCAAAAAACTCCATTTTCGTGATAGAATAAAATTAACAATGAAACGTCAAGGCGGTGATGAAATTGAAGATTGTTACCATTTCCAGAGATACTGGAAGCTTAGGTGATGAAATCGCAAAACTGTTAGCAGAAAAACAAGGTGTTCTTCATATCACAAGAGATTATGCGCTGAAAAACTGGTTTCCTGAAATAGCCAGTGCCCATGAGCTTCACATGCTTTCTGAGAGTCCAGGCTATTATGCCAAGATTTCTTCTAAAGGAATTACTTTCCAACAATTTCTAGAGGAAAAACTTCATGAGACAATTGAAACGCAGCAAGTGGTCATCAGCGGAATGGGGTCACAGATCATCTTTAAGGACCATTCTGAAGCGCTGCATATTAAAATCACGGGTTCTCTGGAAATCCGTATCAAAAGGATGATGAATCGAAATAATCTGTCCTATGATGATGCCAAAAAAATTCTTGAGCTTACGGACCGTAGGCATAGAAGATATATTCTGGTTCTTTATCATACAGAATGGATGGACTCCCTGATTTATGATCTTACAATTAATACAGATAGACTCGATACAGAAGCAGCTCTTAGCATCATTATGAATCTTTATAATCGTATCGAAGAAAAGGAAGATTTTCACAAGGAAGAAGAGAAAGGTGTGCTTAGGGAGTTTCATTTTAAAAACGAATCAGAGGAAGAGTTTGCCAAGGTGCTTGATATGTATAATCTGGATTGGGAATACGAACCTCGTACCTTCCCCTTGCAATGGGATTCAGAAGGTAATATCACCCAGGCCTTTTCACCCGATTTCTATCTGCCTCGATTTAATACGTACATTGAACTTACAATCATGAACCAGAAATACACTTCTGGTAAGAGAAAGAAGATGGCTCTTCTCAAAAAACTTTATCCAGGTACCAATATCAGTATTGTCTACAAAGATGACTTTCATAGTCTAGTTAAACGATTTGCACAGTGGGGTGGTCATGTCCATGAATAAGCTCGGAAAAACAATCTATACTGAGGATGAAATCAGAGATCGAGTCAAAGAAGTCGCAAAAGAAATCAACGCATATTATAAAAATGATGAGCTGATCATCATCAGTATTTTAAAAGGATCCATCTATTTCTTATCCGATCTCACAAGGCATTTAACCATGCCTGTTGAGCTTGACTTTCTTTCTATCGGTGTAAAGCGGGATGAAGAAAAAAAGAGAGTAATCAATTTCATAAAGGATCTGGATCTAGATATCACAAGCAAAAATGTGCTGCTCCTGGAAGACGTCATTGGAACAGGTTTGACTATAGGGTATGTTCTTCAACATCTAGAATCATTCCGCCCTAAAAGTCTTCGTGTCTGTACACTTCTTGATAACCCGGCAAAAAGACTGCTGAATTTTGATATTCAGCATACCTGCTTTACTATACCTGATATCTTTGTTGTCGGTTATGGCCTTGACTACGAGGAGAAGTTTCGTAATCTGAAAGAAATTATTGAATACAAAAAATAAAAAAAAGCAACAAAAAGGAGGTTTCTCAACTGAGATCCCTCCTTTTTTAGAGCATAAGGCAGCTCCAACGAACCTTCATCGATTTCCTTCTTCTATCCGCTAAGTTCTTCGTTTCCACTTAAATAGTCATTTAACTTAAATATTTCATCTGCTAAGATACTTGTTACTAACTGTTTACTATAGTCGTTTTTCATCTCAACTTATACTTAGATTTTTTACGGTCTGTGTATATTTTTCAATGTTTCTGGACATATGGTAAGTCGATTTTCTCTTTCACTTTTCAGGTATAGCAGATACATTGTCTACCATATTTAAGTTTCGTATTAAGTTTTGTTTCTGAATATAGCTTCCTTAAGCTTTCCGTCTTAGGTATTCCTTGGAGCTTATTTATATAATAGCAGAATTTACTGACTATTCAAAGTCTGGATAAAGATAAATGGCTTTCATTCTCTTTGTTTATGTGTAATTATCGCCATTTATCTCTCATTCTCTTATAAAGGTAAATATTTATAATTATTATCGCATAAATCATGCATAATCAGTCTTTCTGTTCCGCTTTCTTCAATGCTCTCAGGAGCTCTCCGACACTCCAGGCCTGAGCAAAACAGCCTTTTGACGTTGCTGGATTCTCTCCATCGAATATTTCTGCAATCTGACCGATACACCCTTCCCTCAGCGTTCCCTCAAGAAGATTCAGATCAAATATCACCTTGTTCCGTGCTGTTATACTATAATCATTCACTTTAAGATAAGCAAGATAGTATCCGCCAAGTGGAAATCCCCAGACTGTTCCCTGATGATATGCTGTATCTCTATCCCATAAAGATCCGCCATAAAATGGTCGGTATTCCGGATCAAGTGGTGATAAGGAGCGTAACCCATAGGGCGTGTAAAGCTCTCTGTACACTTTCTCAACCACCATTTTTTCCTGCACCCGATCCAGCATACCGAAAGGAACTGAAACAGCCCAGATCTGATTGCATCTTACCTGCATATCCGCATCTGTTCCAGATACAACATCTTTCAGGCACATTTCATCTTCATTCCAGAACTCTTCCAGAAACGATATTTTGACCTTTTCAGCCAATTCTCCATATATGCTCCTATTTTCCAGTTTTAGAATTCCCGAGAAGTATTCCATTATTTTCAGATCATTGTACCAGTAGGCATTGATCTCGACAGGCTTCCCATGTCTCGGTGTGGGCAGATAATCATCCACTCTGATATCCATCCAGGTAACCTGCTCAAGGCCACTTCCAGCTGATATGAGATGATCTTCATCCATCCTGATATGAAAGTCAGTTCCTCTTTTATACCATTCAATGATTTCCATCATTTTTGGCATGGCTTCTTCTATGAAAGCAAGGTCCTTGAATTCCAGGTAGTACTCATATACTGCGTAGATAAAGAGAAGTGAGGCATCTGCAGTATTGTACATGGGCTCCTTTTCTCCTTCAGGAAACATATTGGGCATGATGCCGTTTTTCATATATTTCATAAAACTTCTGAAAATACTTTCCGTATCTTCTTTTCTACCGGCTGAAATGCAGCATCCCATAACTGCGATCATAGTGTCTCTGCCCCAGTCGCCGAAAAAAGGATATCCAGCAATGATGGTTCTGCCTTCCGTCGATTCTCTGTCTACCACAAAAGCGTCAGCAGAAGCAGCCAGCTGCTTTCCAAGTTCTGTTGTCATTTTAGAGTTCTCTTCCAGTTCTCCCCTTCTTCTTTTCTCCTCTTCAATAATTGCATGAGGTCCTTCCTTGATTTCATTCAGGCTGTAGATTACATAAGCGCTTCTTCTCTCTCCAGGAAGTAGTTCATAGCTGTACTGATGATTTGAAAATTGAGCGCCTATTGCTTCTCTTTCATCTTTCGCATCATCTTCAAAATAAAGATCCTCTTCCCATATCTTTTCTGTCATATTGACATGTCCATCTGTATTATAGAATAAAGTGTATCCTCCACTAATTAAACGATCCTGAGTGACCTCTATTTGCTGCTCTTTTTCAGGCATCTTCCCTTTTTGTGTAAATCTCATCCATGGCTGTAGTAGAATCTGCACTTTATTATCTCTGTGATTTTCCAGATTATAGGAAACCAGCACAAGATTCTCTTCATATTTCATGACTATAGTCTTTTCAAGAACTACGCCATCAACCAGATAATTCCATTCAGGAAACGGGTTTACAGAAAATCCGTTCAGATGAAAAAATCCTTCTCTATTTTTAGTGTAACCCACATATTCCTGGGATTTGAGCGATGTCTTCTGGTCTCCAATCATGATGACTTCTTCCATATTGGCTATGAGCTGTACCCAGTTATTTGGCGCTTTCAATGAAGCCATAAAAAGCACCTGCTCATTCCTGGAAGAGGATCCGATCATACTGAGGGATGAATATCCCCCTTTTCTATTTGTGAGAAGATAACAGTTTTCCTGTCCTCTTCTCAGTGTTTTCCAGTCTCTTTTTCCATAGGTAAAATTCATTGTATTCCTCCAATAATTGATTCACTTTATTTCCTGTAGTCATCCCTAGCGATTGTTATCTTGTCTGAAATCATATACCTCACCTGGAACATCCAGTTCTTTTTCATTGATCATCACAGTATCTTCATCAAGCCAAAATATTACTGCTTCCTCTTCCCGATAGTTCCAGTAGATGTTCTTTGGTTTTCTCACCATATTATTAAATACCAGCTCACCACGGACCGCATCAGCCACTGTAGCACCATGCTCAACCAGATAAGCTCTCACAGTATAGGTTCCATCAGGAGAGGACTCTTCAGAGATCAGCGTACCTTCAGCAAGACGCCCCATATCGAAGAAGAAATAGTAAATTGCAATAAATAGTGCAAGACCAATAATCAGGATGATTGTAATTATTTTCTTCAGCATATTTACCCCCAGTTTC
>DATIRH010000264.1:0-1924 GCA_035469845.1 Proteiniclasticum sp.
TTCTCCCTTCTAAACTTTATAGAAGTCCGATGTGTCATCGGGGTGGATGTCATCGGACTTCTAAAGAAATATCTATTCATTTTCATAATTATTACAGGGGGGTGAAATAACTATTTTTTAAGGCTTGATTATTTTACTGCCTTAACCGCTTCGATGAGTTCAAGGAAATCAGAACCATGGGTTTCGTATACGGAATCCATAGCAGCAGACCACTTTTCTGGATCTTCAAGCTCTGTGATTTCTACGCCAGCAGCTTCCAGGTCTTCATAAGCCTTCTGGTCAGCAGCTTCGATGGCATCCTTGTTGTATGCTTCTGTAAGCTTACCCGCTTCAGTGATCGCTTCCTGATGCTCTGGGCTTAGCTTATTCCATGTGATTTCACTTGCAAGAACTACAGATGGTGCATAAGTATGTCCATCAAGAACATAATATGGTGCAACTTCATAGAACTTGTTTGAGTAGTAACTAGCTGGTGGATTCTCAGCTCCATCTACAACACCTGTCTGAAGTGAGGTATAAAGCTCAGCATAGTCGATTGGTGTTGGGTTTGCTCCTAGTGCTGAAATTGTATCCAGCATCATTGCGGAGTTCTGTACTCTGATCTTCAGATTCTTAAGATCATCGATCTTGGTTACAGGTGCATCTGTTGTGAAGAAGTTTCTTGCTCCTTCATCCATGTAGAAAAGACCTTTCATTCTTGAACCGGTCTCCTGAATATTATCTAGGATTCCTTGTCCAAGATCACCACCAGCTACAGCCCAGAAATGTTCTCTGTCTCTGAAGATGTATGGTAGTGCCAAAGCAGTAACTTCCATGCTGCCAAAGTCTGTAAGAGATGCAGAGTTTCCTCTGTATAGATCTACAGCACCCATCTGAAGTGCCTGATAAACTTCGTTGTCGTCTCCGAGCTGACCTGAAGGATAGATCTCGATCTTCACTTCACCGTTTGTCAGTTCATTAACTTTTTCTGCAAAGAATTCAGCTGAATCAAGAAGTACATGTCCGTTTGGATTAACGTCACCGTATCTTAATATGACTTCTGCATCCCCTGAAGGTTCTTCTGCTTCTACACCCTCTTCGCCCTCTGCTGGTGTTTCAGCTGGAGTCTCCGAAGGAGTTTCTGCTGGTGTGTCTGTGCTGCCGCATCCTGCAAGGACACCTAAAGCCAGAACTGAACTAAGTGCTAATGCCATAATTTTTCTTCTTTTCATGTTTTTCCTCCCAAATTTCGTTTATATAACGATTACTGTCCTTATTATAGGGGGCAGCTCAAATTAATAGAATGGAATATGCAATCAAAACTAGTAAAAATTGGTCATGGAGTTCACATCATTGTTTTATATTCTTCAAACAGATACCTGTTTTTTCCTCGTTCTATTCTTTTATTTTCAAATAATTTCATGGATTCCATTGATTTTTATGATTCTACTGATTTGTATGATCCTATTGATTTATATGATTCAAATGATAGTTTCGACTTCATTGACTATCACACTTTAAGTACTTCAAAATACATGAGACAAGAAAAAGCATTTCACTTCTTCTTGTCTCCTATTCCGATTCATTTATGCTCACCATTTTTATATCTGCTGGTAATTCAAAAACTGCAGATTTCTAGACATCTCCGGAGATGGTCATTGTAATGTACTCCTTCGGTGAAAGGCCTGTGTGCTTCTTGAAGCATTTGCTGAAGTAGTTTGGGTCGCTGATTCCCACACGGTAGGCTATTTCACTGATGGGCAGATTCTCCTCTCTCATGATTCTTTTGGATTCTTCGATACGCACTTCCAGAAGGTAGCTGTTGAAGGAGGTTCTCTCCACCTGCTTGAAGCATTTTGAGAGATGACCGTAGCTTATGCCCACGGCTTCCGCCACATCCGTCAGAGAAATCTTCTCTTTGTAGTGATCACGGATATAGTTTTTG
>DATIRH010000265.1:0-3767 GCA_035469845.1 Proteiniclasticum sp.
CAAAGAAACTGGGTTATTCACGTATCATCATCATGCCTGATGCTGATGTGGATGGTGCGCATATCAGAACACTTCTTCTCACATTCTTCTACAGATATATGAGAGATCTCATTGATAATGGGCATGTATATATTGCACAACCGCCACTGTACAAAGTATCAAAGGGTAAAAACCATGAATATGCATATACAGACCGGGAAATGGAAGAAATGGTTCAGAAATTAGGCGGAAAAGACTCGTCTATTCAGCTGCAGAGATACAAAGGTCTAGGAGAAATGAATGCAGAGCAGCTTTGGGAAACAACAATGGACCCAGAACACAGAATTCTTTTGAGAGCGGATGTAGAAGATGCGAAAGCAGCAGACGAGATATTCACTATTCTAATGGGAGATAAAGTTGAACCCAGAAGAGCATTCATCGAAAAGAATGCCAAATTAGTTGATAATCTTGATATATAGGAGGAGCGTATAATTGAATAACAATGAAGGTAAAGTTTTACCAGTAGACTTAAGAAAAGAAATGAAAACCAGCTATATCAATTATGCCATGAGTGTAATTGTAGGACGTGCGCTTCCTGATATCAGAGACGGATTGAAACCTGTACATAGAAGAATACTTTTTGCTATGCACGAGCTTGGAATCTATAATGAAAAAGGTTTTAGAAAATGCGCAAGAATCGTCGGTGACGTACTGGGTAAGTACCATCCACATGGTGATACTTCAGTTTATGATGCACTAGTACGACTTGCACAGGACTTCTCCACGAGATACCTTCTGGTCGAAGGTCACGGAAACTTCGGTTCCGTGGACGGAGACGGGGCAGCGGCGATGAGATATACAGAAGCAAGACTTGCTAAGATCTCTACTGAAATGCTAAGAGACATCAATAAAGATACAGTGGATTTTATACCGAACTTTGATGGAGAAGAAAAAGAGCCTACGGTTCTTCCTTCAAGATTCCCGAATCTGCTTGTAAATGGATCAACAGGTATCGCTGTAGGTATGGCGACCAATATTCCACCACACAATCTTGCAGAAGTAATTGATGCTGCTGTTTATCTGATGGAAAATCCTGATACTTCAGTACTTGAACTGATGCAGTTTGTTAAAGGACCTGATTTTCCTACTGGTGGAACCATCATGGGTGTATCTGGTATCAGATCAGCTTATGAAACAGGCAGAGGAAAAATCATCGTCCGTTCAAAGAGTCATATAGAAGAAGTCAACGGCAGACAGAAGATCATCATTACTGAACTTCCTTATGTAGTGAACAAGGCGAAACTGATTGAAAATATCGCTGACCATGTAAGAGACAAGAAACTGATTGGTATCTCTGACTTAAGAGATGAATCAGACAGAGACGGTATGAGAATAGTCATTGAACTTAAAAGAGATGCCAACGCACATGTGGTATTGAACTACTTATATAAGAGAACAAAAGTGCAGGACACTTTCGGTGTAATCAATCTTGCACTGGTTGACAATGCGCCTAAGGTATTGAATCTGAAAGATATATTAAAGCATTACATCAATTTTCAGAAAGAAGTACTGACAAGAAGAAGTATCTTTGAAATGAATAAAGCCAAGGATCGAGCTCATATCTTAGAAGGCTTGAGAATTGCTCTGGATAATATTGATGAAGTCATCAAGGTGCTTAGAAGTTCCAAAACCACTGACATAGCTAAAGAAGAACTTATAACAAGATTCGGTTTGTCCGATAAACAGGCAGTAGCGATTCTTGATATGAGACTGAGAAGGCTAACAGGTCTTGAAAGAGACAAGATTGAAGAAGAATACAATGCACTTATGGAACTGATCGCTTATCTTGAAAGCATCATCAGTGATGAGGAAAAGCTAGTCAGTGTAATCAGAGAAGAACTAATAGAAATAAGAAACAAGTTTGGTGATGAAAGAAGAACAGATATCCAAAAGGGTGAATTTGAGATAGATTATGAAGATCTTATCAATGAAGAAGATGTGGTCATCACATTGACTGAAGATGGATACATCAAGAGAATATCAGCAACTACCTACTCCGCACAGAAAAGAGGCGGAAGAGGAGTGCAGGCGATGACGACGAAGGAAGATGACGTTATACATAAAGTATTTGTGACATCGACCCATAAAAACCTCTTATTCTGCACATCCAAGGGGAAGGTCTATAAGCTGAAAGCTTATGAAATTCCTGAATCAGGCAGAACCTCCAAGGGAATTAACCTTGTGAATCTGATTCCAGTGGACCAGGATGAAAGCATCCAGGCCATCATATCCATCAGTGACATGGAAACAGATGGATATCTTGTATTTGCAACAACCCATGGTATTATCAAGAAAACGACACTTCATGATTTCAGTAATATAAGAAAGAACGGTCTTATTGCATTGAATCTAAAGGATGGCGATTCTCTGCTCAATGTTAAATTCACGCGTGGAGATGCAGACCTGATCTTAGTGACTAAACTTGGTTATGCAATCAAGTTCAGTGAAAAGGATGTAAGGCCAATGGGTAGAACAGCGACTGGCGTCAAGGGTATTTCCCTGAGAACAGGAGATTCCTGTGTATCCTTTGACATTGCTGTCCAAGACGAAGATATCTTAGTTGTGTCTGAGAATGGATTAGGCAAGAGAACCCCTACAAGTCAGTATAAGATCCAGAACAGAGGCGGTAAGGGATTAATCGCTTATAAGGTTACAAGCAAAACTGGTAACGTTGTAGGAGCCAGATCCTGTAATGATGAAGATGAACTGCTACTTGTCAATTCCGATGGTGTGGCAATCAGAATCAATGTACATGAGATTTCCGTGACATCAAGAAATGCCATGGGTGTTAAACTCATGAGAACTTCAGATGAGTCAAAGGTTGTTTCTCTTGCAAAGATCATTGCAGTAAGAGATGAAGAAGGTCCAGAAGTAGAAGAAATCGACAGTGACAAGCTAATCGAAAAGGAATTAAGTGATGCTATAGCTGCTGAATTTGAAGATCTGGAAGAATTAGAATTAGAAGATGACCTGGAAGAAGATACAGACGAAGATCTGGAATAACATCATTATTGAAGAGGGAATCCGAAAGGGTTCTCTTTTTTGTATATAGGGGTAATTTACGCATTATACGAATAATTATCTGGAATAGATAGAAATCATCCGAATAACAGCTGTTAATCAGGGTGATATCACGTTTTAAAATCCAATACACTCGGAAACAACACCGTGTGTATCACAATGAGGGTTACAGAGGAATATCGATTAAATAGAAGGATAAGAGATTTATTTGACTCAAACTAAATTGTGTATAAACACCGACAATTCCTGGCATGATACTATAGACAAGTCGCTTGAGACAAGTGATGAGAAAGAAAACACAGTTCTTTGAAAATTAAACAGAATACAGGTAAAAAACAAAGCGAACTTCTGAGCAATCAGAAAATCCATTCTCGAGCAATTAGAGGATGTGCAGACCGGGCGACCGGATGCGAAACACTTCCATCACGGAAGTGGAATTCGAGCAATCGGATTCAAAGCTAGTGTAATGAACAAGCTAGTTCAAACTTTAAAATTGAGAGTTTGATCCTGGCTCAGGACGAACGCTGGCGGCGTGCCTAACACATGCAAGTCGAGCGGAGAATGCAAGATGTTTACATCGAAGCGCTCTTAGCGGCGGACGGGTGAGTAACACGTGGGTAACCTGCCTCGAAGTGGGGGATAGCCTTTCGAAAGGAAGATTAATACCGCATAAGCTTGTAGCATCGCATGGTGCAGCAAGAAAAGGA
>DATIRH010000266.1:0-2510 GCA_035469845.1 Proteiniclasticum sp.
GGAGTCCTTTCTGTAACAGATGTAAATCAGAGAAGTAGTAGAGAATTCCGAGTTTTTAAATTCCATGTTTTAATAAGGGGGAAATTTAAGATGCCTTTTAAAATCATACAGGGCGATGTCACAAAAATGGACGTGGATGCCATCGTCAATGCGGCCAATACATCACTTACGATGGGAGGAGGCGTCTGTGGCGCCATTTTTCTGGAAGCAGGACCCAAGGAGCTAAAGGAAGAATGTGACAGAATCCATATGTGCCCAGTGGGAAGCGCGGTCATCACCAGTGGCTATAAGCTCAAAGCGAAGCACATCATTCATGCTGTGGGTCCCATCTGGCAGGATGGACATCATCAGGAGGAAGCACTATTAAGAAGTGCCTATCTCAGTTCGCTGAAACTGGCAAAAGACAGGAATCTGGAGTCCATCGCTTTCCCTCTGATATCCTCGGGCATCTACGGGTATCCTAAAGAAGATGCTTTAAGAGTAGCAAGAGAAGCCATTACAGATTTTCTTGAAAATGAGGATCTGATGGTCTATCTTGTACTTTATGATCAGAAATCCTTCCAGATCAATGAGAAAAAACTGGCTTCCATAAAAGAATATGTAGCGGATTACTATATATATGAACAACGAAGAGATGTAGCGAAAAAGAGAAGAGAACTTTCGGAAGTGCCTCATGAGATGATGCAGATGGAAGCGCCTTCCTTTGCGAAGGAATCGACGACCATCGAAAGAGTCTCCCTGGAGGAATTTTTCGACACCATGGAAGAAACTTTTTCAAGAAGGCTTCTGAAAATAATTGACCTGAAAGGGAATACGGATGTGGAAGTCTACAGAAAAGCCAATATTTCAAGAAAACTCTTTTCGAAAATCAGAACAGACTCAGCCTACAGACCCAGCAAAAATACAGCCATAGCCTTCGCCATTGCCCTGGAACTGGATCTTGATGAAACGCTTGATCTTATCGGTCGTGCAGGATATACCCTTTCCCATGCCAGTCGTTTTGACATCATCATCGAGTACTCTATTCTTCATAAAAATTATGACATTTTTGAAATCAATGAAGTTCTTTTTGCCTTAAGAGAGCATACTCTGGATTAGAGAGATGTCGCTTCTGAAGCGACCCATTTCCATCTGATTATTGATATCCTTATATCATAAATCAGATGGAGGGATAAAATAATGAAGAATGAAAAACGAACAGACCTTGTAATGATTCTGGACCGAAGCGGGTCTATGTCAGGACTTGAACTTGATACCATTGGCGGGTATAACTCCATGCTCAAAGCGCAGAAGATGATACCTGGAGAAGTTTTTGTGACTACGGTGCTCTTCAACCACCGAAGCAGGATACTCCATGACCGTGAAGATATTCGTTTTGTTAAACCGCTTACCTTACACGACTATATGGTCTCTGGAACGACAGCGCTATATGATGCCATCGGTATGACGCTGGATCATATGGAAAATCACTACAAGACCAGAGGAAAAAGTGAAGATCATGTCATCGTCGTGATCACCACAGATGGTATGGAAAATTCAAGCAGGGAGTACCATCAGGCAGCAATCAAGAGTAGAATCGAACGCCTCAAAGAACACTACGGATTTGAATTTATCTTTCTTGGTGCCAACATGGATGCGGAGTTTGTAGCCGAGGATTTCGGGATAGAAAGAAACCGTGCTGTGACCTATCATGCCGATGAAAAGGGTACGAAACTGAACTTTGAAACCATCAGTAACGCTGTGGAGAACATGAGAATGAACAGTTCCATCCCCGATGACTGGAAGAGTGAGATCGAAAAAGATCATAAAGAAAGAAAGAGAAGAAATCCGCATAAATAACGTGTATAAGCTAGAGTTCTATCAAAAGGAGAGGGGAAACCCTCTCCTTTTCATTAAATATAGTGATGAACTTGTTAGAACCCTCAATAAATGTTTAACGATTCACACATAATTAATTAAATATTATGTAAATCGATGGTAAGATAATAGAGTACTATGAAAAATATTTGGGGGTTATCAATAATGACAAAAGTTAAAAAAGTTCTCACAGGGAACGAAGCTGTCGCAAGAGGTTTTTATGAAGCCGGAGGGCTTCTGGCTTCCAGTTATCCTGGTTCACCTACAGTGGAGCTTCTGGAATCAGTTAAAAAGTATGATGGGGTATATGCAGAATTCAGCGTGAATGAAAAAGTAGCCATGGAAGTCGCCATCGGAAGTTCATTTTATGGAGCACGTTCCATGGTGTCTATGAAGCATGTAGGCGTCAATGTGGCCATGGATCCTCTGATGACTTTTACACAGACACCTATGAACGGCGGATTTCTTCTGGTAACAGGAGATGATCCGGGTATGGCCAGTTCACAGAATGAGCAGGACAACAGGATCATCGGGAAATTTGCCAATATGCCGATTTTCTTTCCTGGAAGTTCAGAGGAAGCGAAAGAATACACAAAACTCGCATTTGATATTTCCGAAGAATTTGAAACGCCAATCATGATGGATATCACGTC
>DATIRH010000267.1:0-3860 GCA_035469845.1 Proteiniclasticum sp.
CTTTGGAAAGCCTTTCGGGGAAAACCTATGTAAGTGACGTGGACGGAGAGAAAGGACCTGAGCTTCCGTTCACTGTAGAAGTGCTAAAATCACATCTGGATGTCCTGGTGCCTGTGAAAGAATAATAACCAAAGATTGAAGAAGAAAAATGTAAAATCTTAAACCATCGGAAACTGCGATTCTATCGCATTTTCTGATGGTTTTTTTGGGTGATTATATTACTTCTAAGTGTGCACAAGGCTAAACAATGACAACTGATTTTTGCTGATTTCTTGTTTTCTAAGATTGGAATTCCATAAGTTCATCGAGTTATTCATGTCTTATAATTCTCCAGCTTATACTTGTTAATCATATATTAACAAAGGCATATTTCGTTGAAATGTGAAAAAATGTTGTCTATACTTTAGATAACATGAAAAAATAATAACGAAAATTAATTTATTCGTAAATATTTTTTTTATTTGCTGTTCATGTAATCGTATACTTAATTGAGAGAGGTGTAAAAAAATGGACAAATTCCTACTAGTTCTGGATCAAGGTACCACAAGCTCAAGAGCTACCATCTACAATAACAAGGGAGAGAAAGTCTCTTATGTTAACAGGGAGTTCAAGCAGCATTATCCAAAACCAGGTTGGGTAGAACACGACCCAAAGGAAATTATTGAAGTCACATTTGATGTCGCTAGACTTGCCATTGACAAAGCGGGTTTAACTGCAAACAACATTTCTGCTATTGGTATTACAAATCAGAGAGAAACATCCGTCATGTGGAACAAGAACACTGGAGAACCACTCTATAATGCCATTGTCTGGGGATGCAGAAGAACCACTGAAATCTGCAAGAAGCTCATGGATGATGGGCATGGTAAATTAATCAATGAAAAAACAGGTCTTGTAATCGACCCGGTGTATTCCGGTACTAAAATCAGATGGATTCTTGATAATGTAGATGGAGTAAAGGAACTGGCTGAAAAAGGAGATGTTCTTTTTGGAACCATTGATACCTGGCTTCTATGGAATCTGACAAAAGGTAAAGTCCATGCCACAGATCAGTCCAATGGATCAAGAACCATGCTTCTGAATATTCATGAGGGGAAATGGGATGATGAGCTGCTGAAACTGCTCGATATTCCAAAAAATATCCTTCCTGAAGTCAGAAATTCAATCGATGATTATGGATACAGTGATGAAAGTATTTTCGGTGCGAAAATTCCGATTACAGGTGTTGCTGGAGATCAGCAGGCCGCACTGTTCGGACAAGCCTGCTTTGAGGAAGGTGAAGCGAAGTGTACCTACGGTACAAGTAATGTGCCACTGGTATTCCTAGGCAATAAGGTCATTCCTTCTGAAAAAGGATTAATCACTCTGGCATGGGGAATTGAGGATAAGATCAGTTATGCCATGGGTGCTAGTATTTTTACAACAGGTTCCGCAATAAAATGGTTGAGAGATAATCTAGAACTGGTAGAGAGCGCAGCGGAAACGGAAACATTGGCCAATAGTGTGGAAGATACCCAAGGAATTTACTTTGTAACAGCATTCCAGGGACTAGGTGCACCTCATTGGGATATGTATGCCAGAGGTATGCTGATCGGCGTGACTGCTGGTGTTACAAAAGCACACATTGCAAGAGCTACACTTGAATCCATCGCTTATCAGACTCGAGATCTGATTGAAGCCATTGCTTCAGAATCGGGAACAAAAGTGAAAGTGCTGAAAGTGGATGGTGGTGCTGTAGTCAATGATTATCTGATGCAGTTCCAGGCAGATATACTGAACGTTCCAGTGGAAAGACCGAAGGATATCGAAACAACTTCACTGGGTGCCGCTTTCATGGCTGGACTCGGTGTAGGCGTATGGAAGAGTTTCGATGAAGTTAAGGCAATCTGTGAAATTGATAAGACTTTCTATCCGAAGATGGATGAAGAAACCAGAGAAGAACTTTATTCTGGATGGAAGAGAGCAGTTGAGTATTCCAAAGGATGGCTGAAAAAAGACTGATCATATTTCAGTTCTGGTCCAACCGGTTACTTGAGGGTAACCGGTTGGATATTATTACTTTAAAAGCATGAAACGTAGATTGATTTGTAAATAACTGGTGTTCTCACCAGAAATATATTGAAACAACAAAGGTAAGGGTGATGAATATGATCCTATGTGATATAGCAATTATTGGTGGCGGAATCATTGGCACAGGAATTGCAAGAGAATTGTCCAGATACAATGTGAATACGATTCTGATCGAGAAAAATATGGATATAGCATCGGGAACCACCAAGGGAAACGGTGGAGTGACCCATTCCGGTTATGATGCAAAGTATGGCACTTTAAAAGGCAAGCTTAACGCCAAGGGTGCTGTGCAATATAAGGAACTATCGAAAGAACTGGATTTTGAGTATCTTCCCTGTGGAACACTTACCATCGGGTTTAATGAAGAAGAGCATCTGGTGCTTAAGGAACTTCTCGAAAACGGCATCAAGAACAAGGTGCCAGGTGTCAGAATAATAGAAGGAGAAGAGATTTTCAAAGTAGAACCTAAAGCAAATCCCAAAGCGAAGTATGCCCTGCATGCACCTTCAGCAGGTGTTGTGGATCCTTATGAAGTGGCGATCGCCTTTGCGGAGAATGCAGCGGCCAATGGGGTTGAGTTTTATCGAAACAATAAAGTGCTCGATATTGAAAAGGACGGCGATGATTTTATCATCATCACAGAGAGAAAAAGATTCAGAGCAAAATGTGTGATTAACGCTACTGGAGTATATGGTAGTGTCATTGCCAATATGGTTGGCATTCATGATTATCTGGTTATGCCAAGATGGGGTGAACTGCTTATTGTCGACAAGCAGATCGGATTCGAGCTCAGCAGTGTGCTTTTTCCGGTTCCAGGAAAGGCCACCAAAGGGATTGCAGCAATTCCTGCATGTGCTGGAAACATCATCATCGGTTCCACGGCTGTGATGATAGAAGACAGAGATTATGTAGGTGTTACGAAAGAAGGAATTGAAACTCTTCTTCATGCTGCACAAAAGCTTGTTCCTGAGATCAGCAGCAAGTTTGTCATCAGAGAATTTTCAGGGCTCAGACCGGTTGCTATGGATAACAATAATGATTTTATCATTGAGGCTCACGATGAAGTGAAGAATTTCATCAATGTGCTTGGAATACAGTCACCTGGAGTAGGGGCAGCACCTGCAATAGCGCAGTATGTTGTTGATATTGTCCGGGCATCTGGTTTTGAGCTGGTAGAAAAGACGCATTTCATCAAGGAGAGAAAGAAAATCACCAGATTCAAGAATCTTGATATGGAGTTAAAAAACAGCATGATCATGATGAATCACGACTATGGACAGATTGTATGTCGATGTGAGTCTATCACAAGAGCGGAAGTCATTGATGCCATTAGAAGACCTGTAGGCGCAGTCACGGTTGATGGCGTCAAAAGACGGACCAGAGCAGGTATGGGCAGATGTCAGAGTGCATTCTGTCAACCGAGAATTGTTGAAATCCTATCCGAAGAGCTGCATATTCCTCAGGAAGAAGTACTGCTGGAAAATGAAGGTTCCAATATCCTTGTGGGTAGACGATGATGAAGGGAGGAATCATAAGATGTATGATCTGATTGTTATTGGAGGAGGACCGGCAGGGCTGGCAGCAGCTTATGAGGCTTATAAGAGCGGACTTAAAAAGATCCTGATCGTGGAACGTGATAAGGAGCTTGGCGGGATTCTCAATCAATGCATACATAATGGTTTTGGCATCCATTATTTCAAGGAGGAACTCACAGGACCGGAATATGCAGAGCGGTATAAGGTTCTCATAAGTGATTCTGACATCGAAGTGAAGCTGAATTCCATTGTATT
>DATIRH010000268.1:0-3245 GCA_035469845.1 Proteiniclasticum sp.
TCATAAGAAATCTGGAAATAAATTCAGGTTTCTTGTCAATCATGATATCTTCAATGGGCACACCTTTTCCCTTTAATCTATGAATCAGGTCAATAATAAATGTATCACTTCCAACAAGATAATAGATGGAGTTCTCCGGAATAGTAGACTTTTCAATCATATCATGAAGTTTTTCTCTTTTATCCAGCCAGTAATTTCTGTAGCAATCAGACGAAATCTGATCCAGATCATTTCTATATAGAAATTCACCTGAAGCATCCACATTAATATTCAGCATCACAGGAATATCGACTCTGTCCTTGTCACAGGCGAGGAGTAAAGGCCTCATGGTCGCTATTCCTACCCCCATAGAGATGAGGACAACAGGCCGCTTCTCTCTTCTTAGCGCCATTCTTGAACCAGGTTTGAATACTACGATTTCATCCCCGATTTTTGAATCAAATAACTTCTGCTTGAATTCGGAACAGTTCTCTCTCTTTCTCGTGGTAAAACCGATTTTGTTTTCATCCGGTAATGTCATGATTGACATGTGCCTCACCCATTCAGATAATGGTTTCTCCCCTTTATCATAACCTTCGAGTCCGATATGAGCATGAGAACCTTCTTCCCATACAAAATCCTTCGGCATTTCCATGTAATAGGTACGTGTTCCGAAGGCTTCCTCTACAATATCTGTTATTTTCAATCTATATTTAACCATTTAGCCTCATCCTTTGATCTTTATTTGATTGTATACAATCTTTTAGTCCGATAAGAACATTATAGTTAATCTCAAAAGATATGTCAAAATTTAACAAAGTTTTTTTCACAAACCAGATGAATTCAGATGCAGTCGAAGCTCTCGTACCATGCTTTTTCTCATATTTCTTCCATTCCTCTTCTAAAGTAAGAAAAGATATGGAATGAACCATACCTTTCTCTATCCTATAATTCAATTTCACCTGTTCTGATTCGTTCTTTAAGTTCTTTCACTTTCTCTTCAATGAGATTTGCTGTGATATAAAACGCATCATCAGAGTGTCCTGACGGATCATCCAGTCCCCAGTCTTCACGATGTTTTGAAGGAAGATAAGGGCACTCCACATTGCAGCCCATCGTAATCACCACATCGATGTTTTCAGGCAAGTCCTCGATGAGTTTTGAATGCTGAGTAGCTTCCATGTCGATGCCATGTATTGTTTTCATGATTCTTACTGCATCCTGATTGATCTGAGGTTTCGTCTCCGTCCCTGCAGAATAGGATTCGAACACGTCATGAGCCAGGGCTTTCCCCAGAGCTTCAGCCATCTGGCTTCGGCAGGAATTATGTACGCAAATAAATGCAACTTTAGGTTTCAAATACATCAGTCCTTTTTCTTTTCAGTATATCAGAAAGTTAATAATTCTCAGGTTAACATCATGTTATTTCGAAGTAAAATAGAACCAGCTGTCTCATGATCTCATTGACAGCTGGTTCTACTATTTATTTCGTCATTCAGTTTCTAGATCAGATCCATAAGGTTGTCTTTATAGTCTTTATATGCCTGACGAAGTTCAGACATTTTTTCATACATGACTTTCTGGGTATCAGATAAGACATCATAATCTTCCTTCTCCAGAGCTTCTCTCATGTAATTGAAAATTCCTTTGCTTTTATCAGTGTTTTTCATCAGAGAAATCTTCAGTCTCTCCACACGATCCCAGTTTGATCTGTCATCAATGAATACACCGTCTTTATGGAACTTCTTGAAGAATCTGATTTCATTTATGAAACTTGGAATCATTCTATGATCGATTTCTGTGTACCATTTGTAAAGAAGTCCTGCAGCATAGCTGTCGATGATTTTCTCACTGAACACATTGTCGATTTTCAGCACATTCACCTTTTCAGGATAAAGGTGGAAGGCTTTGATATTCTCATAGACTGTATCAGGTGCCACACCAAAATATCTTTCACGGTCTTCGTCTGAAAAATCATCAAAGACATCTTTTTCTGTTCTGTATGCTCTCTCTTTATCCAGGTACTCTGCGGGTTCACCAGGCTCTTTTGACAGTTCTTTCAGTAGACTATCACAGGATTTATCCTTCGCATACGTAATTCCGTCAATCATAGCCATAAGCATTGAAGATATGCAAAGGAATGTATTGGTGTGTGGATTTGGAGAACGTAGTTCAAACCTGGTCGCCTGTGGACTGTTTTCATCCCTGATCAGACCGATGAGTATTGTACGATTCCTGGAAGGGATATGTGGTTCGTAACCAAGTGAAGACACGATAGAGATAGGCGCTTCATAACCTTTCTTGAGTCTTTTGAAGGCTTCATTAGATGAGGTGACGAATGGATTGATCACTTCATAGTTCTTCAAAATACCCATCAGTGATCCGTACCCGATGGAACTCATAAAATCCTTTGCCGTTGTATGGAAAAGATTAATCCTATTCCCGTTTTTAAGTTTTACAGAAGCACTGATATGTGTGTGTTCACCACTTCCAGCGATGCGATCAAGAGGTTTGGCAAGAAAAGTCACTTCCAGACCATAGCGAATGAACACTTCCCGCACCAGATTCCTGACAAAAAGCTCATAATCTCCAGTCTGTTTTGGGCTTGCATATTTCCAGTCGATTTCAAGCTGTTCAAGGACTCCTTCAAATCTTCCGTCGTTATTGAGCTTCGCTCTTACGCCACCCACTTCTTTGTGTCCCATTTCAGGTTTGATACCATAGAGCTCCATCAAGATCAGCGTTTCTTCCACTGCACTTCTTACAGCTCCACGTGTTTTGCTCCAGTATTGTTCTTTCAGTTCCTGTGATGTGCTTAATGCTTCTATGTCACCGGAATTATCAGGTGATTTCACCCAGAATTCCAGCTCGGTTGCAGCCGTGATATCCACTTTCTCGATGTCTTCGCTGCTGAAACCAAACTCTTTCTTCAGTTTCTCACTCTCACTGAAAGCTTTCATGATATGTTTTTTAAAGCTGTTTTCAGCTTCCGTAAGAATATGTCTTGAATCTACAGGAATTCCATCATGATAGAGGTAACAAGGTATTTTAAGGCTGCCTATAGGCTTCCCTGTGTCCACATCCTTTAACGACTCATTGTACTCTACAAACCACTTCACTTCTGTATCAGCTTTCATGTTCACTTTCGCATTATTCAGTGTTGCGATCTTTGGAAGAAATACTGAAGATCCATCTGTCTGTGCTGCAAATCCGTCGAGATAATTATCAATCTCGTCTATAAATAAACTGACAGGAATCTTTGTATC
>DATIRH010000269.1:0-4500 GCA_035469845.1 Proteiniclasticum sp.
TCAGGATAAAGTTTCTTAAATATCCTTCCTGCTTCATGACCCGGTAGTAAGGCAGTTCTTTCTCCCTGAAATAACTGATTGCATATTCATGAATCTTTCTGAAATCATCATGTATGAGCATACACTCAGTGGTGTTGACCACGGAATTCATCATTCCTTTCAGATGCATACCAAGATTCAGTTCTCCACCTTTGACTTCATCCCCAAAGGTATATTCCATCTTGTTACGGTACTCATACTGATTTTCATCTCCTGTTAATCCAAGATAGTCCCCCATGGAGAGACTGTTCTGCGCGAAGAGTTTCATGACTTCCTCTTCTTTGAACTTTCTCTGCAGATCAAGGGGCACCTGCTGACTGATGCAGCCTCCGCATTTTCCGTAATGAATGCACGGTGGTTTTACAGCATAGGGTGCATTTTCCACAATACCCATATACCTTCCCTTTGCACGATCCCCACGCACCTGATGTGCTCTAGCGGTCACTGTTTCTCCAGGGAAAGCACCTTTAATCCTTACTCTTTTCCCATCTACAACCCCAATCCCGGTAGCTGGGAAACTATGATCTTCTATCTTCACTTCAATTACTTCATTTCTCTTCAAAATATATCAACTCCTCCTAGTATAATAACAGAAATCTCTTAGTAGTAGAATATATTCTTCATTAGGTTCTGATTCTTCAACTTCAATATCTGTGAGAACACACTGATTCTGTATTCTTCTTCAGAATTCTATATAGGCGTACTCTTCAAAACCTCTCCCCTGTGATATAATTAATTTCGTTATTCAGTATTTATAAGATACGCAATTATCAAACATAATGTATTAATTATAACCCGAAAGAGGACAATTATGGATTATAAGATCATTTTTCTATGTATCGCAGGCTTCATCGGTGCATTTGTGGATTCTGTGGCCGGAGGCGGTGGTCTTGTGACCATACCCGCTTATCTCCTGGCAGGAGTTCCACCGCACTTCACATTGGGTACCAATAAGTTCGCAGCCACCATGGGCTCCTTTATCTCCACTGCAGGCTACGCAAAAAGCAGTAAGGTGAACTTCAGACTTCTAAGAGCTGCAGTGCCCATGACGGCAATAGGTGCTGTTCTAGGGGTCTACTCCGTGCTGCGGATCCCTCAGGATTTTCTCTACCCCTTGGTCAGTGTATCCATCCTGGTAGTAGGACTCTACACCGTCTTCAAGAAAGACCTGGGTAAAGTCAATTCCTTCACGGTGATCACGAAGAAGAAAGTGATTTTTGTTGCTCTGGTGGGATTCGCTTTAGGTTTCTACGATGGATTCTTCGGACCCGGAACAGGATCGTTTCTCATCTTCATCTTCATCCGGTTTCTGAAGTTTGATTTCACCAATGCATCAGGAAATGCGAAGCTCATCAATTTCACGTCGAACTTCACTTCACTCATCGCCTTTGCCATCAACGGAAAGATTGATTATCTCATCGGTATACCTGTTGCGATTTTCATGATCTTCGGTTCCATTGTAGGAACAAAACTTGCCATCAAGAACGGCTCCAAATTCATCAAACCGATTTTTCTTATCATGTCCTTTGTGGTATTCTTCAAGCTCCTGTACGACATGATTCTGTAAGATAAAGAAGCAAGTGAAAGCCCTATGCACAATAAAATGCATAGGGCTTTCTTATACGCTCTTTACTTAACTCTTTCACTCTTATTTCTCTTCAGTCTTTTCCATCTCTTTTGGCGTCAGATACCAGGAAAACTCCACATCTTCCACCATATCTTGGGTTTCAGGAGTCCTGTTGTCAAAGAGCTTCACCTGAAACGAGGCTGCTGCTCCTTTTTTAAACATAATGCTCTTCTCTGAAAGTTCATAGGCCCAATCGCCCAGTGTCGGTTCATGACCGACCACAATGATGGTCTTTTCCTGATCCTGCTTCACCATGGTCATCAGAAAGTCATCAAATGCACCTTCTCCGATGAATTCATGATAAATGATCTTGTCCGTCTCAAGGGCTTCAGCTAGCACTTCCGCCGTCTCTTTTGCGCGAAGAATCGGACTGGACCAGATTTCCACCTGGTCTTTATACTTGATGATTTCCTTAAGATGAGGAAGCCTCTTTTTCAGTTTCGTCTTCCCCTCTTCTGTAAGTTTCCTGTTATAGTCCGAACCGTCTTTCCCTCTGTTCTCGGCAATTCCATGTCTTAGCAGTATTACTTCAAGATTCACAATCTTTTCCACCTTTCTCTTTTCCTTAGAGGTAAAGGCAGGAAACCGAATGGATCAGCCCTGCCTTCTTGTTGTTTCTCTATCCGATTATTTCTTGGCACTTTCCCAGTCTTTCAAGAACTTATCAATTCCCTGATCCGTCAGTGGATGAACCAATGAATCCATGATGACCTTATAAGGAATGGTTGCAATATCCGCTCCTGACATGGCAGCCTGAGTCAGATGATTTCTGTTTCTGATGGAAGCCACAATGACTTCTGCATGAATCCCGTAGGTCTTGAAGATATACATGATTTCTTCGACAAGTTCCATGCCGTTTAGTCCTATGTCATCAAGTCTTCCTACAAATGGGGAAACAAACGCTGCACCGGCTTTTGCCGCTGCAAGAGCCTGGGTTGCTGAGAAAATCAGTGTCACATTGACCTTGACACCCCTCTTCGAAAGCATTGAGGTTGCTTTCAACCCTTCTGCTGTCATAGGTACTTTGATGACGATATTCTCATGAATCTTGATGAGCTCGTCCGCTTCTTTTACCATACCTTCTGCATCCAGTGAAATCACTTCTGCACTGATCGGTCCGTCCACGATATCCGTGATTTCCTTGATGACCTCTTCAAAGACTCTTCCTTCTTTTGCAATAAGAGAAGGGTTTGTGGTAACACCATCAATGATCCCAAGTTCTGCTGCCTTTCTGATTTCTTCTACATTTGCTGTGTCGATAAAATACTTCATAAATCTTAATCCTCCTGATTTTCTTTATATTGTTTTTAAATATTCGCTTGCATCTATTGTAGCATGTCTGCCTTTAGGGATGCTTAAGAAGACGTATCTATGCTCACTTTCTATACTATACGATGTTTATCATAAACCACTCTGAGCTCAGCCACTTCATTGCCATGTACTCTACTGGATGTGCTTCCGCCTCTCACGGCAGTCCCCACATGAATATCATACTCTCTATATCCTGTGCTGCTGGTTTCAAAGGTGAAGTCCACATCGTTTCTTATGGCCTGTAGATTTTCCTTTGAGATCCCGCTGGCTAAAATCATCGTGATGTCCTCTGTCTCATGGATGAGCTTTCGAATCATATCAATGTTATCTTCCGCTTTTCCAGGTCCCCCTGAAGTCAGTATGTGGGTGATTCTTTTATTGGTTTCGAGAAGATTCAAAGAGGTCATAAGATCCTTGCTCTCATCTATGGCTCTATGGAAAGTCGCTGTGAGATTGGTATCTTCCAGTATGTAGGCCAGTGCTTCCATATTGGGCAGTCCTTCATAATCAAGAACACCCAGAACCACGTGTTTTACGCCGAGCTCATTGAAGATTCTCGCGTCTTCTCTCATGACTTCGATATCCTCAATTGAATATTCAAATGAAGCGCTATGAGGCCGGATCATGACATTTACCGGAATGGATACATGACTGATCACCTGCTTCACCAGACCGTAACTAGGTGTCAGACCTCCCTCGGATAGAGCTGAGATAAGTTCTATGCGCTCTCCACCGTTTTGTTCAATGGTTAGAGCATCTTTAAGGGTCTCTGCAATAATTTCCAGCATGGCATTTCGCTGCTACTCAAAATATGGACAAATATCCACATCGAGACTTTTACTGCTTCTTCCTGTATGCTTTCGCCTCAGTCTCCTGAGTGGCTACTCACAAGTTCTAGTACAGTCCACAGTCGTGAATTCCCGACTAGCCATCGGTACACATCTACAATAGCGTTATGGTGCTACAGTGTAGACTTTCGCATTCAGAAGATTTATGCTGGCGTTCCTGTCCCTGTCTATGACGAAACCGCACGCATCGCATCTGTATGTTCTATCAGAGAGCTTCAGATCCTTTCTGATAGAACCACATTCCGAGCACATCCTGCTTGAAGGATACCACCTGTCAGCAATTCTTAATTCTATCCCGTTCTTCCTGCATTGATCAGCAAGTTTCACCCTGAAGGAATAGAAGTTCTGGCTTTTCACAGCCTTCGCTAAATGCCTGTTCTTCATCATGCCCTTCACGTTCAGGTCTTCAATCGTGATAAAACTTGGTTTTTGTTTTATCACCTGGTTGATCACCTGATTGACGTGATTTTCTCTTATGTTGGATACTCTCTGATTAAGTTTTTGTACCTTTATGATCTGTTTATGGATATTTAATCTAGTAGCTTCTCCTTTCGTTTCTTTATTTTTGACCTTCAGACTTTCGTATTTTCTCGAAAGCTTTCTTTGTTCGCGCGTAAGCTTTTTTTCCAGGTCTCGCACTGATTTTGTCTTGTTGATGTTTGCAAATGGATTTTC
>DATIRH010000270.1:0-1856 GCA_035469845.1 Proteiniclasticum sp.
CCTTGACGCTGTAATCTGCAAAATAACGCAGGATGATGATTTCTTTCAGCTCTTCCGGGAGATTCTCCACTGCTGTTTTCACGGTCATGGAAGTTTCGTATTCCTCAGAAGGAGTCTCTGGAAGGTCATGAGATATGATCAGTTTCTTTCTGCTTCTTAGGATTCTGTAGCATTCATTGATGAGAATTCTCGTGATCCAGGATTTTAGTGCTTCAGGTTCTTTCAGCTGCCTGATCTTAGCAAAGCCAAGATACACGGTTTCATCCACAGCTTCCATGGAATCAGCGTCGCTTGACAGATATCCGTATGCAATCTTATACATGATGCTTTTATAGGATGTGATGAATGAAATATAGGATTCCTTGGTCAATGCTTTCTTCGTAAAAAGTCCCAATGGTTTTATCCCCCCTTTACTTATTAGAGTGATAAGATGGCTGTTTTTATTTAATTTATATTAAAATTTAAGAATTCTTTTAATTAAATCTTTATCAAACTGTGGTACTATATTAAAGTTGAATAGATATAGTTGCAATGATAGTGACTTATCTCTATTATAGTCATAATGAGAATGAGAAGAAAGTACAGTCTGCTTCTATAGCAAATACAAAATTGAAACTGCGTCCTAAATGTGTATAAACATGAACAAAAGAATAAAATTTTTATAGTTCTGGTTAAATTTGTTTCTGAATACTTAAGGAACGATGAAGCTTATCTTAAACAAATGTCGAAACCATCCTATTTGGGGTGGATTTTGGTATGATGTAGTCATAGAAATATGCACTGAATGTGCAAGAGGTGAGATTATGGACAGTATGATACGAAAACTAACAAAGAATAAATGGACACTACCGCTGATTCTGGTGGCTGTTCTATATATTAAATCATTGTTTCTTCTGGTCACGCTGTATGATGCGAGTCCCAGAGTTCTTTACATGAGCTTATTAAGCTTTGCACCCATCGGCGTCATCGTTTCCTTCTCCTTCCTGTTCGAAGGTCGAAAGAAACTGATCTATTTTTTCCTGATAAACGCGCTCTACTCCTTCATATTCTATGCGGATATGACCTATTTTGACGGACTGAACAGACTCTCGAGTCTTTATGTTCTTTATCTGAAGAATATCAGTCCGGAGTTTGCTGCAAGTACCACTTCGTACTTCATCAATCTGAACTTCCTTGTATTTATGGATCTGCCTTTTGGAGCATACTTTGTTCTTAGGAGCAGGGGGATCGTAAAACGAGAAACGGAAGCAGTGAAGAGAAATAGAGAAGCGACCTTGAAGAAAATCAGTCTTTTCGGGACAGCATTTGCCATGAGCTTTATCCTGATGCTGACACAGATTTTTACGGCAACGAAAACAGGCGGAATTGAAAATTATGAGAATCATCCACTGATGCTTTCACCGGTGGGAAACCATATGGTAAATATGGCTACCTATGTCAGGGACAAGGTGAAGACACTGAATGAGGAAGAGATTAATGACGTGAATGCGTGGTTCAACAAGAACAATTCTCATTTTGAGATTGATGAGCAGTACAAGGACCTGAAAGGGATCCTGGCTGGCAAAAACCTGATTGTGGTTCACTATGAATCGCTGGAAAGCTTCGCTCTGGATTATGAATTCGAAGGTCAGGAAATAACACCGAACGTCAATAAACTGATGGAAAACAGCATCAACTTCACCAATGTGCATGAACAGATTCAGGAAGGCGTAAGTTCTGATGCAGAGCTTATGTTCAATACCGGACTTTATCCTGCACAGAAGGGAAGCGCCTTCATGAGCTATGGAGAAAATACATACTTTGCACTGCCTAAACTGCTTCAAAGAAGTGGTTATCATACCATGGGTGTTCATGGA
>DATIRH010000271.1:0-4453 GCA_035469845.1 Proteiniclasticum sp.
TGTAAACAATACGATAAACGGTGAAAGAAGGTTCTGGAACTGCGCTACCATAATAAGGTAGATAAACACGATGGCAAGTAGAATCATTGCTACCAGGTCCTTCATGGTATCTCTGATGGTTTCATTTTCACCTTCCAAGGTGACCTCGTATCCTTCCGGAACCGATAAGCTGGTGAGCTTGTCTTCAAAGTCTCTTCCAACCAGCCCGATGTTGTATCCATCCGCGATGGAAGCGGATACAGTCATGTATCTGCTCTGGTTGCTTCGACGGATGGCCATGACGCTTTCCGTCACGGAAATATCTGCGATATCTTTTAGAATGACCGTCTTTTCCGTACCATCTCTCTGGGTCACTTCCATGGACAGATCTCCGATGTTTTCTCTTGATAATCCATCTACTCCTGGTTTCAGAAGTACAACAGGGTAACTGGTGCCCATTTCAGTGAGCTGCGTTGCAGTGATTTCTTCACTTAAAGCTGCAGCCACTTCTGCATAGACCTGCGCCACAGTAAGTCCTTCCACGATGGCTTTGTCCTTATTCACTTCTATTCGAATCTCTTCCCCTGCATCCTCAAGACCAGTGGTGACTTCTTCGGTCCCTTCAGTTTCTTCTAGAAGAGCCGCAGCATCCCTGGCAATTTCAGCCATGGTATCCAGATCGTATCCTCGAATATCCACCTGAATTCCGCTGCCTCCAAGAGCCGACAGATCCATATTGGAAGCAGAAACACTTACTTCTCCGCCCATGTCTTCTGTCACTTCATAAATCATTTTTTCCACATCGCGGTTCGTCATTTCTCTCTCATCTTTAAGAAGAATATAGAGCGTGCTTGCATTACCACCCTGCATATCTCCTCCTCCACCGAAGCCCATGAACCCTGCTCCGCCACCACGCATGACGCCGACAGTTTCCACAGCTTCTATGGTTAGAATTCTCTCTAAAACTTCATCGTTCAGATCATTTGCTTCCTTGGTGGTGAGTCCCTCAGGTGCTTCATATGAAGCAGACATCTGAGGAGAATCAATCTCAGGTATAAATGCAGTTCCTATGCGCGTAACACCTAAGATGCTGACACCGAGAAGACCCACGGCAATGAGCAGTACAATCGGCTTAAATCTCAGCGCGGTGGATAGAGCTCTTCCATAGGCTCTTACGGTTCCATCAAACCATTTGTGCTGCTTTTCACTGGTCTTCCTTAGAAGCGTTGCACCCATGGATGGTACCAGAGTCAGTGCGACAATAAGACTCGCAACCAGACTGTAGGCTATTGTAAGTCCCATATCTGTAAAGAGCTGTCTTGAAATCCCTTCTGTAAATACTATAGGAAGGAATACGGAAATCGTTGTTAATGTAGATGCTAAAATTGCTCCTGAAACTTCTTTGGCACCTTGAATAGCAGCCTGATTTGCAGGCATTCATTCCTTACGAAGTCTGTAGATATGCTCGATGACAACAATACTGTTATCCACGAGCATTCCTACCCCGAGCGCAAGTCCCGAAAGGGAAATGACGTTCAGCGTCACATTGCTGAAGTACATAAGCACCAAAGCAAAGGTCAGACTGATTGGGATACTAAGTGCAATGACAAAGGTCGGTTTCAGATCTCTAAGGAAGAGAATCAGAACGAGGATTGCCAGCAGTCCACCCAGAAGAAGATTCTGCATGACACTGCTTGTGATCATATCGATGTAGTCGCCCTGGTCCATCATCGGACGTATACTTAATCCAGCATGCTCCGCTTCCAGTCTGACGATTTCCCTATCAATAGCATCAGACACTTCTGCTGTTGATGATGTGCTCTGTTTCTGGAAAGTCAATATGACACCATTATTTCCATTGACCTTGGTATATAGGTCCTCGGAATTGTCCGTCTTTCCTACTTCTGCAACTTCATTGAGATAAATGTCTCCAATGGGCTCCATGCTGAAAAGAACAAGTCGGTTTATTTCCTGCGGTTCCTGAAAATCGTCTCCGACTTTGACAAGAATCTGATCATCTCCCTCGGCTAAGTATCCTGCAGGCATACTGAAATTCTGTGCTTTCAGGATGTTGGAGATCATCTCTTCCGTAAGAATGTTTGAAAGATCCGCACTGTTTAGTGCTTCTTCTTTTGATTCTTCGAAAGCTACAAGTCCCTTATCAAGCTCAGCCATTCCTGTCTGCATCTGCACTTCCGCCTTGGCAAGTTCCACCGCCATGGTGATCTTTCCAGCTTCTAGCTGTTCATAGGCACCTTTCGCCTGATTCAGACCACTTTCCAGTTGAGGCTTCATGGCAGATATGGTCATCTGCTTGATTCCGATACTCTGAAGATCAAGTTCCACGGCGATAAGGGTCTTTATAGCTTCTCTTGCCTGCTCTGACAGCTGCTCCAGACCTTCCTGCGTCATGCCTTCCATATCCCCTGGAAGCTCTGTCTGAATGGAGTCAAGTATGGTCTGAAAATCCTCTGGAGATAAATTCTCTGCTCCAGCAGGGAAGATGCTCTCAAAAACAGCATTCATATCGAGTAGACTGCTCAGCTGAGCGCTTGTTGCCTCTAAAGCCGCTTTTTCAGCAGTAAGAATTGCTTCTTCAGCAAGCAGTGCATTGAGATTGCCCATGGCACTGTTCAGTTCTGTACTTGCTTTTGCAATCTGGTCTTTCTGATTGGTGGATTCAGATGCCAAAGTTTTCTGACCTGCCGCCAATGCTTCCTGTGCACCGATCAGCTCATTTTCAGCTTTGGCAAGTTCTGTCTGAATATTTCCTTTCACGCGTTCATTCAGTGCAAGAATCTTTTCTGGCACAAGTGAAATCTGCAGTCTGGTTTCCACCAGACCATTTCCTGTGACCGCAGCTACACCTTCCTGTCTTTCGAAAGACGGCATGACCACTTCTTCAGTGAATAGAGAAAGTTCATCCAGTTCCATCCCTTCCACATCGACGCTGGCGACGAAGATTGGCAGCATATCAGGGCTGATCTTCATTAGAATCGGTGCTCCGATTCCTTCATCCAGTCGCGCCTTGACCTGGTCGATACTACCTGAAAGCTCGATCATGGCGCTGTCCATATTGGTTCCCTGGACGTACTCCATGAAAATCAGGCTGGAATTTTCGCTTGATACAGAATTAATACTGCTCAAACCACTGGTAGTTCCTAAGGCCCCTTCCATTGGTCTTGTGACAAGCTGTTCCACTTTCTCAGGGCTCGCCCCTGGATAAGGAGTAATTACAACAACAAAAGGGAGATCTATGGTCGGAAGCAGATCCGTCTTCATCCCCATGAACGAAATTACACCTAAAACGATGGTCAGAATAACCGCCACCACTACGGTATATGGTTTATTAACACTATACTTTGAAAACATCACTTTATCCTCCTCGGAATCTTCCGACCGAACGGTCGGTCGGAAATCTTTTCTAATTTTAGCATTTTCTAAACAATGTGTAAACAAGAAGTTCTTATGATTTACTGAAGGATGCTTATCTGATCATAGAAACCTCGATATTGAGGGGTTCTTGGTGTATTGGGCATTTTTTATCATAAAATTATATGACATTATGAAATAATTCATATCGATAAATCAAAATGGAACTCTAGCATTCCCCGCTAGAGTTCCATCTTATTCATATTAAATTAACTGCTGTTTTAGAATTCTCTCTTTTTATACCATCTACTGGAAAAGCTGAAAGATACATACATGACTACAGACCAGAAAACTAGAGCTATCGCAGCCATAAGAAACTGATTTGTTTCGATAAACAGAAGCATAGATTCCAATTTTTCTAAAGAGATGGATTTTCCAGCTTTGATAGCGATGACAACAATCAGACTCAAAATCAGAAATGGAAGATGATGTTTCACAGTACACACATAACATCCTACTTGGATTAAGCGATTTTACTCACTGATTATCTCATTGCATCTTTCAGCATTTCGATTTCAGCTTCATTCCCTTCGTATTCTCCTCTTTCATTTTTATATCTTCTTCGTTTCACATTCTGATTTCTCATGGAAGTATGTTCAAGCGCTATGCAGACATACAAATGATTATCTATCAATACGCTTCTTCTAAACCCAATATTAGGCAAACTCAGCGCTTCACCATTGGACCAATCGCTTTTAAGTTCATTTGATAAATGAGACAGATTAATTGATGCAGGTTTACCAAGGGTGATGATTAATTTAGGTTTTATTATAGTAATCTGCATTAGCAGGAAGTCCATGTTTCTATCCACAAAAGCTTTATTCTTCGATCCAGGAAAAACTCCAGTCATAGATACTGTATCTCTTAGTCCCATATAGACATTACTGAAGAAGCAACGATCAAGATCAACACCTGATACCTTAAAAAGCTTTATCATCTCTCTCCAGGTAGGCGAGTTTATCTCATTTTTTCCTGTTCTAAGCATTTTCTTATATTCATTAACTGTAGAAAAATCATGCCCTAGAACCAGAATATCAGGCAT
>DATIRH010000272.1:0-3558 GCA_035469845.1 Proteiniclasticum sp.
GTACCAACTTTCTTCATGGTGCATCCTCCTTTCTGGATTTTGTATGTATCTCTTATCTTTTTATATCATAGAAAGATAAGACTTTTGTGACAGATTTCTTACATAGGAGGATCTTATTTGAAGGGAACAAATAATACAGAATCTGCATTATGGAAGCGAAGAGGTATTGATGCTATAATTAATAAGTTATAAAGGTGGTGTAAGAATGTCGTATGCTGGAATAGTTGTGAATAATGAAGCATTGTCTATGGATAGAATTTTCACTTATAGAATTCCTCAGAACATGACAGTGTCCATCGGACAGCGAGTGAAGGTTTCCTTTGGACAAGGGAACAAGAAAATAGACGGATTTGTACTGAAGATCACACAGGAAGCACCTGAAGGTGTCATGAGGATGAAAGAAATCCACAGCGCTTATCCGGAAAATTATTTTGATGAGAAACAGGTTGATTTCATAGAACGGCTAAGAGAAAAGTATCTGGCTTCTTATCTGGATGTGATTAAGCTTCTGATTCCGAGAGGAATCCTAAGTGGCATGACATACAAAACAAGTGAAAAGCTGTACTTTGTGAGAGAGGCTGAAGGAAGATATGATAAAGAGCAGTATATAGCCATCTTGGATCATATAAAAAACAATCAGGGGATGCTGATAAAAGCAGACCTGACGAAAGAGGGATTTTCACTTAGTTCTGTGAATACCTTGATAAAACATGGGTTTTTATCGGTGATGAGTGAAAATGACTATCGTTATAATATAGAGGAATATGAAGATTATAAGGCTAAAAAATTAAACGCTGAACAGGAATATGCGGTGGAGAAGATCAGAAGCAGACCGGGAACATTCCTTCTGCATGGAATTACAGGCTCCGGAAAGACGGAGGTTTTTCTTGAGCTCATAAGAGAAAACATAGAAAAAGGATATGACAGTATCGTTCTTCTACCTGAAATCAGCTTGACACCGCAAATGATTGAGCGATTCAAAGGGAGATTCGGTAAAGATATTACGATATTCCACTCCAGGTTAAGTGATGGAGAGAGGTATGATGAATGGCATCGAGTAAAGAACGGGAAAGTGAAGATTGCGATTGGAGCACGTTCTGCACTGTTTCTCCCATTTAGGAACTTGAAAATGGTCGTCATCGATGAGGAGCATGAGAGCACTTATAAATCTGAAATGAATCCAAAATATAACGCAAAGAAAGTTGCAGAGCTCATGATGGAGAAGAACCAGGGTCAGCTTGTGCTCGCTTCTGCTACACCTTCGGTTGAATCCTTTCATCGTGCACAAGATGGTGAAATAGAGCTGATTACGCTTCATGAGAGAGCAACAAGTGGTGTGCTTCCATCTATGGATATCGTGGATATGCGCGATGAGCTGCTAAGCGGTAATCGTTCCATCTTTTCAAGAACACTGCTGGAGAAAATGAAAGAAAGGCTGGATCGTAAAGAACAGATCATACTCTTTCTGAATAGAAGGGGCTTTTCAACCTTCGTTTCCTGCAGAGCATGCGGATATGTGTTTAAGTGTGACAACTGCGACATCAGTATGACACATCATAGAGACAATTCTCTCATGTGTCATCAGTGCGGTGCGAGGAAATATCTTCCAAAAACCTGTCCGGCATGTCAGTCAAAATATATCAAGCAGTTTGGGACGGGAACAGAAAAAGTCGAAGAATCAGTAAGGAAATTCTTTCCTGATGCTCGAGTCATGAGAATGGACAGGGATACTACAAGGCAAAAAAATTCCTATGAAATCATGTATAATGATTTCAAGAATAATGAATGTGATATTCTCATCGGCACACAGATGATCAGTAAAGGATTGGATTTCAAGGATGTGACACTGGTGGGTGTTCTTGCAGCGGATCTTTCTCTGAATATGCCGGATTACCGTGCATCAGAGAAAACATTTCAGCTGATCACCCAGGTTGCAGGACGCGCAGGAAGAGGAGATAAACCAGGTGAAGTGATTATCCAAAGCTACAGCCCGGATAACTTTGCAATAACTTCTGCGCAGGCACATGATTATGATGGCTTTTATAAAAAAGAAGTGGAAATGAGAGAAGTACTGAATAACCCTCCATTTTCCAGTCTTTTCTATATTGTTTTCACCTCGGAAAACGAAGAACTTTTAATCAAAAATGCACAAAATATTGGTGGACTTTTAAGAAAACATTTGACAAAATATGATAATATAATTCTATTGGGCCCCAGTCCGTGCATAATTTCAAAAATCAAAAGCAATTATAGATGGCAGGTCCTTATTAAGGGAGAAATCCATGAAGAAACAGCTCTAGAAATTAAAAATCTCATTCAGAATGAGATGAAGCCGATTTATAAAGATATGAAAGTAAGTATGGATTTAAATCCGAACAGCATGATGTAAAATTAAAAGAGTAGGAGAATAGAAATGGCATTAAGAGAAGTGAGATTAGTACCAGATAGTGTACTAAGAAAAGTTGCAAAACCTGTAAAAGAAATGACACCAAGGCTTCAGACCCTGGTGAAGGATATGTTCAACACAATGGATAACGAAGACGGCATAGGCCTAGCTGCAACGCAGGTGGGTATTCTGAAAAGAATATTCACAGTGGGGATAGGGGATATAAGACTCTGCTTTGTCAATCCTGAAGTCCTAAAAACAGAAGGAGAGTATCTGGATATAGAAGGATGCTTATCCATTCCCGGAGAGACCGGTGTTGTGAGCAGACCTGAATATGTTAAAGTGAAAGCGATGAATGAAAAGAATATTGAATTCGTCATAGAAGCCAAGAATCTTCTGGCTCGTTGCATTATGCATGAACTTGATCATCTGAATGGAGTTTTGTTTACTGATAAACTTGTGGAAGTGGCTGAGGATTATGAACCGGAAGAGCAGAAAGAAGAACTTCTGGTACGTCTGACCTATGCATAGAAGGAGAAATAAATTTGAAGATTATTTTTATGGGCACACCGGATTTTGCGGTACCTTCTCTGAAAGAGATTGATGACCATTATGGTGTAGACCTGGTGGTGACACAGCCAGACAAGCAGAAAGGCAGAGGGAAAAAGGTGCAGTTCTCACCAGTAAAAGAAGAGGCGCTGAAAAGGAATATCAGAGTGATACAGCCAGTTAAACTGAGAACTGATCAGGAGGCCATTGAAGAAATCAGAAGCATAGCGCCTGATTTCATAGTTGTGGTTGCCTATGGTCAGATACTAAGCGAAGAAGTTCTTTCCATCCCGAAATATGGCTGCATCAATCTGCATGCAAGCCTGCTGCCTGAATTAAGAGGTGCTGCACCACTTAATTTCGCGTTGATTGAAGGGCATGGGGAAAGCGGTTCAACCACTATGCTTATGGACAAGGGCATCGATACTGGAGATATGCTTCTCACAGACCGAGTTGTTCTTGATGATAAAATGAATGTCGAAACACTTCATGATCTTCTGAGCAGTCGAGGAGGAAAACTCCTCATTGACAGTATGGAAGGCGTGGCAGATGGAAGTATCGTCCCCATGAAGCAGAATCATGAAAAGTCCACACATGCACCACTCATCACAAAAGAAACATGC
>DATIRH010000273.1:0-7780 GCA_035469845.1 Proteiniclasticum sp.
CAGTATATGAAGTAAGTACTTGGGATAGGTCTTATTATTATATTAATTAGAATTAACCACGATAAATGGGGGGTATGGTGTACGTGTATAAAGAAGAAAAATTCAAAGAAAAATGGAAAGTAATAATATCTAACCTGTCTAAGTCTTACCTAGTAAGAACAAGGATGTTATTTTATGGTTTAGCATCAGTTGTTGTATTGGAATTAATATATCCGTTTTTAAACAACAATTTCTCATTTAGTTTTATTTATGAAGAGGGATTTATCTTTAAATTCATTTTTATGGGATTATTTTCATTTATGTTTGGATTATTTTTTGGACTTATCATGTGGTTAGCCTACGGCAATAAAAAAGTGAAATTGTAGTTGTAAAAATGAACTTACATAAGAATTTATAGATAATTAAAGCGTAAGTGGTTTATTGGAACCCCTTGTAATATTGTCTCATTTGAATATTGGATGCTACTCATTAGGTGATGTCTCATTCGTATGATTACGTACAGTAAATATTTTATATGCGAGGAAGGAGGAACAAAAAATGAAAGCAATAATTGGAGTAGCAGTAATGATATTATTCATGTTCGCAATGACAATTGGTGGCGAGTTATCCGCTAACATTTTCGGAGTCTATGTTGGTGAGGGTGTGGTCGAATCAAATCTATATCCGATATATGCAGGCATTGTCTTATTAGCTGGCTTAATAACGATTTGTACCGTTGTTATTCTTGAAAAGATAGAACGGCTAAATGATACTCTGAATAAAAACAAAAAAGAAGATGAAAGCAAACAGTCATGATAATGCTTTGTTTTTCAACACTACTTTATACAGGGCCTATAAAAAAGGCGATGAATCATAAAATTCATCGCCTTTTTTATCATTACTATTCAGCTGAGATCCAGCAGTATTTTCTTTTCATACAATTTTCTCTTAGTATCCCAGTTCCAGATTCACAATATTCTTCAGCTTTTCTCCAGCATAGTATCTACTGATGTTTTCTGAAATCAGTTCTATAGAACGTTCATTGGACACATCACTGAATCCACCCAGATGAGGCGTCAGAATGATGTTATCAAGATCCCATAAAGGACTGTCTGAAGGTAAGGGTTCACGGGAGAACACATCAAGACCTGCACCACGGATTTTCTTTTCCTTAAGTACCTTGATGAGTTCCCCCTCATCCACCAGCGGTCCTCTGGCAAGGTTTATCAGCACTGCATCTTCTTTCATGAGCGCTAGCTCTTCTTTTCCGATGAGCCCTCTTGTTTCCTTTGTCAGTGGTGCAAGAATCACCACATAATCAGCAGTCTTCATGGATCTCTGAAGCTCACCCAAGGGCCTTACCTCATCAAAGTTCTCTAGATCTTCCACAGTTCTTTTCAGCCCAACAACATTCATATCAAAAGCTTTCGCTTTCTTGGCAAGAAGCTGTCCGATGCTTCCAGCCCCTACTATGAGCATCTCTTTTCCAGTCAGTTCAGAAAGCGTATAATCCACTTTCCAGTTCTTTTCCTTCTGATTTCTGATGCTTGGCAGCAGTGCTCTTGAGAAGGAAAGAATCATACCCATGATATGGTCCGTCATCTGCGGACCATGAACGCCACTGGAATTGGTCAGAAGAATCCCTCTTTCCTTGATCTCCTTCAGCGGCAGAGTGTTCACTCCTGCGCTGAAGGTCTGAATCCATTTCAGATTCTTAAGTAATGCCAGATCTTCCGCCTTGAAGCGCCACGGTGGAATGATCGCTTCTACATCGTCTAAAATATCCACATGATCTCTGATGTTTTCCACATCCAGGATCTCTTTCCCTGTTAATTCTCTCAGCTTGTCTGCCTCTTCTCTTGTCATGATATATTCCGGCATACAGTTTAATATCATATGCATCACCTCTGTCTCTTTCATTTCTTTTGTACTATTTTAACACACTTGTCAGAAGAAACTTCAAGAACCCTCCAAGATTGACCATTTCTTCATAATATTATCAAATTAAATAGAACACTGATATAATCAGGATAAGAGTAAATTATGAGGAGGAAGACTTATGGAGAAAAAAACAACTGCCTATCTTGCTGCCCTATCCATGTCCATTATTATCGGATTTTCTTTTTTCACCAACAAGATCAGCCTGAATACGGCATCTCCCTATGCCATCCTCGCACACAGATTTTCATTCGCTTTTTTAGGACTTCTTGTACTAAAGGGTCTCGGATTCATGAAATTCAAGATGACGAAAAAAGAATTTCTGACGATTCTCCCCTTGTCACTTTTTTATCCCCTGCTTTTCTTCACCCTTCAGCTTCTAGGGCTTCAGAGAGTATTTTCCTCTGAGGCAGGAATCATTCAGGCAACGACTCCCTTGATGACAATGATTCTGGCTACAGTGATCCTGAAAGAGAAGACTGCACGAAAGCAGAAAATCTTCATGCTCATATCCCTCACAGGCGTTGTCTATATCTCTCTTATGAAAGGAGCAGAGCTGTCTATCTCCAGCCTTACTGGTTATGTTCTACTTCTATTATCAAGCTTATCCTCGGCTATGAATCTGGTCCTCATCAGAAAACTGGTCAGGAACCATAGCTTCATGAAGCTGACATTTGTGGCCATCACAACCGGATTCATCATTTTCAATCTGGTGAATCTGATGCTTCATATTAATGAAGGCTCACTCCACACTTACTTTTATCCACTCAGAACACCTTCCTTTCTGTTAGGTGTGCTGTTTCTGGGTGTGCTTTCGACTTTAGGGACCTCTCTTCTGTCAAACTTCGCTTTATCCAGACTTGAAGCTTCCAGAATGAGCATCTTCAATCATCTAGGCACTGTGATTTCCATCTTTGCAGGTGTGCTTCTACTACAGGAGCATCTGAAGTACTATCAGGTCATCGGTGCAGTACTGATCATCATCGGTGTAATTGGCACCAACTATTTCGCAAAGAAACGCTTTATAAAAAATCACACTATGCATAGCTAGCTCCAAATCTTGCCTAACATGATCCCAGAGACGGCAGTTGACCAGAACGAGAACATGACTAACCATTGCGCTATATTGACTCTGCAGCAACTTATGGCAGGGCTGAGCTAGTTGCCTACACCTTCATCCGGAATGGGAAGCTTCCAAGATCAGAAACTGGCAAACTGTATACTAGGGAAACCATCATCTTCTCCCTTGAAGAAGCCGGATAGAAGAATACTGATGTATATTCAGATGCGGCCGGAAGGCCGTACTGTGAGGAATCCAGAACACTGGCCATGGTTTCCACGAAGCAGCAGGAAACTTAAAAGATACTTTAAAGGAGGCCGAAAATATGTTCATTGCAGAAACAGAAAGATTACTGCTCAGAACACTAGAACTAGAAGATATCGACCCTTTGATGGGCATCTGGGGTGATGATGCGGTCATGAAGTATTCCGGAGGGGCAGGCACAAGAGAAAGAGAGATTCGTGCTCTTGAATTTTATCTTAAGCTTCAGGAAGAAGAAGGTTATTCACCCTATGCAGTAATAATGAAAGAAAATAGCGAGGTGATCGGCGTGTGCGGATTCAATCCTCCAGATGATGAGCATATCGAGCTCATGTATCATTTTTCCAGAAAACATTGGGGCAAAGGATTTGCTACCGAGTCCACAATTGCCTGCATTGATTATGCTAGAAAACATCTTAAATCTGAAAAGCTGGTTGCTTTTACTGATCCGCAGAATAAAGGCTCGGAGAATGTGCTTCTTAAATCAGGTTTTAGCTTTAAAGGGATAAAGTGGCATGGAGGAAGCAAAAAAGAAGAACATTATTTTGAGTTGACGCTGCAGGAGATTCACGTACTCGATAATAAAAGAGCATAAGAAGGATGAGATAGCTTTTTAGCAGAGGTGCGACAGTTAGTATCCACCAAGCGGAATAAGGCAGCTCTTCCTTCAACATCATCTTAACCAAAGAAAATGCAGACAGAAACCTTACATGGTTACTGTCTGCATTTTAATTTCTGTTCAGTTATTAAGGATCTCGACTAAAACTTTTCAGCTATGGTCTTCAGGATCACAAAGGATGACATGGCACCCGGATCGATATGACCGATACTTCTTTCACCTAAATAGGAAGCTCTACCTTTCTTTGCAATGATCGTCTTGGTATAGTTCACTCCCTCTTCAGCAGCGGCAACGGCTTTATCCATAGCTTCTCTAGTGGAGGATCCTTCTGCAATGGCTTTCTTTAATGCATCCAGCGCAGGCTCGATGGCATCCACCATGGTTTTCTCTCCTACTGTTGCTTTTCCTCTGCTCTTGACTCCGTCCAGTGCTGATTCCAGCATGACCTGAAAGTCGTTAAGATCCAGTTCTGTCTTCCCTGCTACGGATTTGGAAGCATTAAGAAATGCTGTTCCGTATAAAGGACCTGCTGCTCCGCCCACCTTGGATACGAGGGCCATCCCTACAGCCTTAAGTATATCTGACGGCGTTTCAGGATTTGTGCTTTCAAGTTTTTCCTTTGCCGCACCAAATCCCTTGGCCATATTATGACCATGGTCTCCATCACCGCTGGCAGCGTCCAGTTGTGTCAGAAACAGTTTTTTCTCCTCAATGATCTCTATGATAGCGAAGATAACCTCCCTGACTTTTTGTGCATTAGCCATATGCCTTGTCCTCCTTACATGGTTCTATAGTGATTTTAGAGCTGGTGTATCTGCTGGAGCATCAAAAAGCTCTTTCAGTTCAGCATCCAGTTTCAGAAGTGTAACTGAGAAACCAGCCATTTCAAGAGATGTCATATATTCTCCTACCATGGATTTGTATACTTTGATTCCTTTTTCTTCAAGGATTTCATGTACTCTCTTATTGACGATATAAAGTTCCATAAGTGGTGTGGAAGCAAGTCCGTTCACCATAACTACAACTTCGCTGCCAGTATAGTCAATATCTGCCAGGATCTTTCCTACCAGATGGTCAACCAGTTCATCAGCAGTCTTCAGTGTTTCTCTATGGGTTCCTGGTTCTCCGTGGATACCCATACCTACTTCGATTTCATTCTCTTCAAGTGTGAAGTTCGGTTCTCCGGCTGCTGGTACGATACAAGGTGTTAATGCCAGTCCCATGGATCTTACATTGGCGATGACTTTCTCTGCAACTTTCTTGACTTCGTCAAGTTCAGCACCAGTTTCAGCTTTCGCACCTGTGATCTTATGAACCAGAACAGTACCTGCGATACCTCTTCTACCAGTGGTCCAGGTGGAATTTTCTACTGCTACGTCATCATTGACTACTACGTAATCAACTTTAACATCATCTGCTTCTGCCATTTCCTTTGCCATTTCAAAGTTCATGATGTCTCCGGTGTAGTTCTTCACGATAAGAAGAACACCCTTTGGTCCGGCGGTTGCTTTAATTGCTTCATAAACCTGGTCTGGAGTTGGGGATGTGAATACAGCACCAGCTACGGCGCCATCAAGCATACCTTTGCCTACAAAACCTCCATGAGATGGCTCATGTCCTGAACCTCCACCACTGACAAGAGCTACCTTGTTTTCTACTGGGGAATTCTTTCTTACCAGAACCTCAAATCCATCCAGCTTTCTCACATGGTCAGGATGTGCGTAAACCATACCTAGTAGTAATTCGTCGACGACATTGTTTGGATTGTTGATAACTTTTTTCATGTTAACCTCCTTGGATCATTATTGTAAACCTTTACTAGCAGCAGTAAATAAAAACCAGATCATGTTTCCATGTATCCAGTATTATGCCATTAAATTAATTGTGAAACTAAAACACACTAATGTCAATTGAGATTAAGTTAATAATTAATTAATATTTAATATACTTAACATACTATCAAAAAATATTACATTTTGTCATCATATTACCATTTTTCATTCACAGACTATTTTGCGCATGTTAAACTATTTCCATACGCAAAAAATCAGCATGACGCTTCTGCATCCTGCTGATTTTTATTCATTCTGACAATAGAAAGAAGATTATCTTCTTCTTCTTGCAGCTACTTCAAACTTCGCTTTTCTTCCGGAAAGCTTTGTTCCGTTAAGCTTATTCACGATCTCATCTTCTGTTCCTGCTATTACATCCACAAAACTGAATTTAGTAAGAACATCAATTGTTCCTATGCTGTCAGCCTTCAGATTTGTACCAGCAACGATGAAGTCGATCATCTTTTTAGGTGTAAGCTTGTCCATTGAACCTACTGTGACAAAGAGTCTTACGAATCTCTTTGGTGTCTCAATCATGTTCACTTTGTAATCAAAGCTCAGCTCTTCCTTGTATAGCATCTGCATCAGTGCTGCAGCTACATCATCCACATTGAAGGTTTCCTTCATCTCTTCGATGATAGGATAGAACTTCTTGTAGTTGTTTGAAGAAAGTTCAGTGACAATCTTTTCCTTAAAGGAATCGTTCTTGGTCTTGAAGATATCTTCAAGGCTAGGAATTTCCTTTTTCGAAATCTTACTCTTAGTGACTCTTTCAATCTGTCTAAGGAAACCAAGCTCTCTAGGATTAACTAGTGAGTAAGCGATTCCTTCACGATGTGCACGTCCGGTTCTACCGATTCTATGTACATAAGATTCGATATCCTGTGGAAGATCGAAGTTCACTACATGGGACAGGTTTTCGATATCGATTCCTCTTGCAGCTACATCTGTGGCTACGAGGAACTTGAGCTTTCTGTCCTTGAATTTTCTCAGTGTAGAAATACGTATATTCTGACTCATATCTCCGTGCATACCGGCTGCATTATAGCCTTTATCCACCAGGTTTGATACAAGATCATCTACGTTTCTCTTTGTTCTACAGAATACCAGTACGGATTCCATATTTTCTGAATCCATGATTCTGCAAAGTGTCTCAAAACGGTACTGCTCTCTAACTTCAAAATAAGCCTGTGTGACAGTGGATACAGTCATGGACTTGTCAGCCACTTTGATATGTACTCTCTCTTCACTCATGTACTTCTTTGAAAGTCTCTTATATTCTTCAGGCATGGTAGCAGAAAACAGCATCGTCTGCTTATCGGCGCTTGTTCCAGCCATGATGGTTTCGATATCTTCAACGAATCCCATGTTGAGCATTTCATCCGCTTCATCCAGGACCAAAAAGTCCACTTCATCCAGCTTCAATACTTTTCTCTTCATAAGGTCGATAACTCTACCTGGTGTTCCTACAACGATATCAACGCCTCTTCTTAATGTTCTGATCTGCGTATCAATACTTGATCCACCATAAACCGCCAATAACTTAACTCCGGTAAATTTTGCGATTGTCTGTACTTCTTCACTGACCTGAATGGCCAATTCTCTAGTAGGTGCCAAAATAATCGCACTTACGGAGCCCTTCTTTTCGAGCATACTCAGCATTGGTGCTGCGAAAGCTAAAGTTTTACCTGTTCCGGTCTGCGCCTGTCCAATAACATCCTTGCCTTCCAGTATGACGGGAATGACTTCTCCCTGAATATCTGAAGGTGTTTCGTAACCCATGGCGCTGATACCTTTAAGTACACTTTCGCTTAGCCCTAGGTCAATAAATTTCTTGTCTTCCATATTTACCTCTTTCTTAAAAATTTTATAATCTAGAATTTTCCATAAAAAAACCTCGCAGTTTTGTGCTGCAAGGTGTCGATAAATCAAACTTACTCGTTTTTATGTAATATCCTAAACCACTGATGTATTATAGCACTAAAGTTCTCAAAGTGCAACGTCTTGTAAAAATCATTTCATACGGTGATTTTATCAAAATTTCACTGTGACCTCAATATACGGATCATCACCATCGAAACTGCGCTAATA
>DATIRH010000274.1:0-2113 GCA_035469845.1 Proteiniclasticum sp.
CTACAAGAGCCTAATGAACAGACAGAAAGAGAAGGTGAACAGAAGCTTCACAAGAACGAGAACCATAGAAAGAGAAGAATATAGGATTGAAGATAAAATGGAAGAACTTGAAAGAATTCTCCTCGGTAATCATCGGTTGAATTTTTCTAATCTACTGCTGAAAATGAAATCGAAAGCCGAATGCATCGTTTTATTTTTAGCCATTCTTGAGTTGTCAAGAAATCATCGGATAAAAGTTTCCCAGAATAATGTTTTCTCGGAAATAATTATTGAAAAAGGGGAAGATAATGGAAGATAATTTATTTACAGTTTCTGGGGTTAATGATCCATTGGATACAGAAAAATATATCAGTGCGCTGGAAAGCATTCTTTTTGCAGCAGGAGATGCAGTCAAGAAGAAAGATCTGATCAGAATTCTTGATTTAAGTGTCAGTGATTTCGAAGAAGTTGTTGAAGCCTATTCTTCAGATCTGAAGACAAAAAAGAGGGGAATCCGACTGCTCGTTTTAGAAAACAGGATTCAACTTGGAACGAAAGAAGTCAATACACATTATCTTAAGGAATTACTTGGTGTCAATGAAAGACAGAGTTTATCCAAGGGAGCTCTTGAGTGTTTATCAATCGTCGCTTTTAAGCAGCCTGTGACGCGCGTAGAGGTCGATGAAATAAGAGGCGTGAATAGTGACTATGTTATCCAGAAACTTCTGGAGAAAGGCCTTTTAAAGGTCATAGGAAGGAAGGATGCACCAGGAAGGCCAAAACTCTATGGAACAACGGATGAATTCCTGATCCAGTTCGGTTTCAGCTCCTTAAAAGAGATGAAAGAGGAAAATCCGATTCCAGATCGGATCATTGAACAGGATGAAAAGAAAAAAGCCTTGGAAATAGAAGACATAGAATTGTATGAAGACGAAGAATAATTACTGCATACAGGAAGCTCCATGAATTGAAATGTTTCAATTCATGGAGCTTTCTTGATAGGAAAGAAAATCCTATTCACCTGATGTGGTGTTCTGATTCAAGAGGGATGACCAGTCTGAAAATTTGTTGTGATACTCTTTGAAGAAACTGAGTCTTACCTTGGAATGACTTTCAAGGCATTTATAAAGCTTCTGAGACACTAGATTCGGGTTTTGTCCCACCACGTCCATAATCATCAGTCTGGTGCAGTCTTTTATAATTCTTTTGAGGGATTCTTCCTTAGGTGAATGAAGCTTATATTTATCAAGGACTTTCTCAATGTAACAAAGCAATTTCGTGATTTCATTGTCATAGATTTCTTCCTGATGTTTTACGCTGAATATAGTCCAGTGGTTATCCTCACGGTCGGATTCGATATCCTGGAGATCATCCATCAGTTGAAGAAATGCTCCATAACCGAAGGAAAAATTCATCTCATCTTCAGTAAGATCACCTTTACAGAGAAAACCGTCTGCAAGGACAGAAGCACCACCTTTGTAAAAGCTGATAGGAAGTAGAATATTCGGTGAAAGTTTTTTTGGATTGTTTTGAGATAAGCTTTGCACCTGGGCATCCTGAATCATCAATAAGCTTTTATAGACATTTGGATATTCCAATCTGTTATACTGCATTTCGATATTGTAAATCATGTCAAAGATTTTAGATTCTCCTTCTGAACTATCGGGAAGATGAGTCCCTTCAAGGACCATCAGGAGTCTATCATTGAATTTTTTCTTTTGCGACAAACTGATTCTGGGATCATCCAGAAAATTATCGGTATAAGGATAAAGCATACTATAGGAAAAGACGGAAGGGGTCATTTTGATTTCCTGATTAAACATCAGCTGAAGTGAATTCATGATCCAGACATTTCGAACCGCCTGAAACAGATCAGTGAAATTAAGTGTGGAATCATGTTTCTCTGCCTGATCAAAGAATGCTTCAGTGGATTCCAGATAACCCATTTCTACAAACGAACTTAAAAAGGGTTCATCAAAAAAGATTTTCTTTTTATCAATTTCTTCAATAAGCTCTATAAAAAATGCTTTCAGGTCCTCTTGGGCTTCCCGATCCATAGACTCTTGAGACCTGTTTCTATAGGGCTCAATTTTTTTCATGAATTTTTCTATAATTTTTTTCGCTTCTTTTTCAT
>DATIRH010000275.1:0-2871 GCA_035469845.1 Proteiniclasticum sp.
TCTCACCTTTTCCTGAAATGCCTTCAGGATAGAAGGTTCATCTGGTACCGGGTCCGTATTTGGCATGGCCACGATGGTGGTGTATCCGCCTAGAGCGGCAGCACGGCTTCCGCTTCTTACAGTCTCCTTTTTCTCAAATCCAGGTTCTCTCAGATGCACGTGGATATCCACGAATCCTGGGGTGACCAGCATCCCTTTCGCATCGAAGACTTCTTCCTCCATGACATCGTCCAGACTATAGCTGATCTTCAATATCTTGCCCTCACTGATTCTGATCTCGCAGCTTTCAGTCTCATTTTCTTCTACAATTCGTACTGCATTTATGATCTTCATTACTTTCTCTCCTTCATCGCTCTCTCAAGTACGGCCATTCTCACAAAGACTCCGTTACGCATCTGAGAGAAGATTCTGCTCTTCTCACATTCCACCACTTCGTCCGTCACCTCCCAGCCTCTATTGACTGGTGCCGGATGCATGAGGATGGCAGAGGGCTTCATAGCTGAGATTCTCTTCCCGTTCATTCCGAACTCCCTGTTGTAGTTCGAAGGATCAAGAGCCGCTTTGATCTCATGACGTTCGTGCTGCACCCGAAGCATCATGACGATATCCATATCACCTATGATTTCGTCCATGTCATGATACTTCCTCTTATCTTCCTGAAAGATGACCGGAGCACTCTGAAAGACTTTCATTCCCAGTCTTTCCATGACCTCCATGTTGGAATGTGCCACTCTGGAATGTGAAATATCCCCGGCGATGAGAATCTTCAGTCCGGAAAACGCTCCGAATTCTTCTTTGATGGTCAGAAGATCCAAAAGACTTTGTGTAGGATGGTCTCCGCTTCCGTCTCCTCCATTAAGTACTGGTATGGAAAGTTTTCCTCGAAGCGCTTCGTAATAGCGCTCTTCTTTTGACCGGATCACCACCGCATCCACACCGATGGCTTCAAATGTCTTTACTGTGTCGTAGAGCGTCTCTCCTTTTTTCAGGCTGCATCCTTCCGGATACAGGTCCATATTCTGCATCTTCATTTTCTTCTCTGCCATGATAAAGGACTGATGCGTTCTGGTGCTGGGCTCAAAAAAAAGATTCCCCACGACCCGATCCGGGTAATGTGAAATCTCACCATTTTTAAACGCTAAAGCGCGATTCAATATAGAAACAATCTCATTGGTTTCAAGTTCCCTTAAGCTGAATAAATTTCTTTCCATAATAAAAACCTCCTTTACCCGTGGTAAAAAGAGGTCAGTTAACCATAACAGATCCGAGCGGAATTCCCCTGCCCTGATCAGAAAGTATTCATCTTCTCTTTTCAGCCTCACGGGACTGATTTAAAGTGTTCTACTAGGATTTTATAGCGAATCGCTTATGATGTCAACCATAAATGTATGCGCTTCCTCATAATTCACAACCTTGATTGCAAAAATGTCACGGTTTTAGCTGTAGTTAGAACCCTTGAATCCCATCGTTTTTTCACTATTGTATAGCCTTCAAGCTGCTGTTATTTCATAATTTTTCACCACAGTCTCTCTTATTTTCTTGATATCTGTTTATCTTATGCTGGGTTTGCTATATCCTTAGTATAATACTATAATTTTCATCTTAGATTACAGATCGGATGACGCTTCTAAACATAGCTTTACAGACGGAACTGTTTCAATCTGAACCTGATTCTGACGGAGGAGAATACTTTGAAGACAAAACGGACCACCGCAATATTTTATGCGATTCTAGCGGCTGCTCTTTATGCCATCAGCTCACCTGTATCAAAAATACTTCTTGTGGAAGTTCCACCCACCATGATGGCAGCCCTGTTATATTTAGGTGCCGGAATCGGCATGTCCATTATCGCTTACTACAGATTCAGGACCGGAAAGATAAAAGACGAAATGAAGCTGACAAAGAAGGAGCTCCCCTACACGATAGGCATGATTGTTCTGGATATCATCGCACCGATTTTTCTAATGGTCGGATTGACCATGACTACCCCCGCAACAGTTTCTTTACTGAATAATTTCGAGATTGTAGCCACATCATTGATCGCGCTCTTCATATTTAAAGAATATATCAATAAAAGACTTTGGCTCGCCATAGGTCTCATCACCATTTCAAGTATTCTTCTATCTGTTGAAGATTTCAGCAATTTATCCTTCTCCTTCGGGTCATTTCTTGTTCTCTTGGCATCAATAAGCTGGGGCTTTGAAAACAACATAACCCGAAAACTCTCAGTCAAAGACCCACTTCAGGTGGTCATTTTGAAAGGTTTCGGTTCAGGGCTTGGTTCCCTGTTTATATCACTGGCGCTGAGAGAAACCACCAGCAACCTTCTTTATATAGCACTGACACTTCTTCTGGGATTTGTGGCTTATGGACTGAGCATCTACCTCTATGTTTACGCGCAAAGGGATCTGGGTGCTGCCAAAACCAGTGCTTATTACGCTGTTGCACCTTTTATCGGTGCAGGTCTGTCTCTGATGATCTTTCTCGAAATACCTTCCTTCACCTTCATCATCGCTTTACTCATCATGATCATCGGAACATACTTTGCAACTACAGACACCAAGTAGTCGCTTATATATTGATAATTTAAATTCGAAATGACTCTGTTTGAAATCTGGGTTGAAAAATTGATATTTTATTTATTTAGTATTTATAATCTAAAATGACATAAAATCACAAGAGAGTTTAAATTCTCTTGTGGTTTTCTTTTTCCAATGAAGGCATTAAAAAAACTGTAATTACACGCTGCCAGATGAATATATTCTGATTGCAAAAATGAGGTGGATTCTCCGAATGCAAAAGTAGAAGTTTGGTTACAAAACTTGCATCTCGGTTACAAAAATTGTTGTTTGGTTTTCAAAGATGGCTTCT
>DATIRH010000276.1:0-3537 GCA_035469845.1 Proteiniclasticum sp.
TGACCACCATTCCAGTCATCTATTCACCGGCGTTCTACAACAAGAACAGAGAATGGATGGAGGCCAGGAAAAAGCTTCTTACCGATACGGTTTTCAGTAACAGAGACTTCATGGATTCCATGGTAAGACTCACCATCAGCGCAGAAAACCATGATGTGACGGAAGCTCTTTCCGGAATCAAAACAAGAACATTAATTGTCAGCAGTGAAAATGACTTTGTAACACCAAAGGAAGAGCAGCAGGCGCTTCATAAGCTTCTGGTAAATTCCGATCATGTCATGCTTCCGAATACGGGACATGGTTCCATGTACGAGAAGCCTGCACTTTTCACGGCACTGACCTTAGGGTATGTCAATGCAGTGGACCTTGATATGAGTGTGCTGTGAAGAAGTAGAAGATAAGCTGTTTCATATTTTGATTTTATATGTTAAAATTTTAATGATATAAAACAAAAGACCAGTTCATTTTGCAAAAAAGAAGGGCTGGCAGTTAGGAGAAACACTTGGAAGAGTTTGTAAATTTACCGAAAACCAAAAGAGGACAAAAAACTTTAGATAATATCGTACGAGCTGCAGAGGGACTTTTTTACGAGAAGGGATATCATGCCACATCCATCATTGATATCACCAATGAATCAAACATTGCTCTGGGCACTTTCTATATCTATTTCAAGGATAAATACAGCTTATACAAGTATCTGCTTCTAAGCTACAGCCATGATATCAGAAAAGCCATAGCAGTGGATATCAAGCCGACGCATACAAGATTTGAAGCGGAAAAGATAGGTCTTAAGGCGTTTCTTCAGTTTATTCGGGCAAAGAAACATGTTTACAACATCATCTGGGAGTCACTGTACATCGACAAGACATTGTTTGTAGATTATTATGAGAGCTTTGCCAGGAGATACGCACATGCACTTGAAAAGGCGCAGGGTGATGGAGAAGTGGTGAATGTGGATCCGGTTATGCTCAGTTACCTCCTCATGGGGGTGTCCAATTTTATCGGGCTGAAGTATGTCATGTTTGATGAAGACAATGAGGATGATTTTGATGAACTTGTAGACAAGATCATGGAAATCTTAAGAGTGGGTATATTTATTCAAAGTGAAGAGAAGAAATAGCACAGATTCAGAATACTAACAAATGTATACAAATACAATTACTAGTATATAATATAAGTGTAGTCCTTTCTGATTATATACTATTACAAATCAGAAAAAGAAGGTCTACAAGGAGAAGTGCAAATGGAATTAGGCATATTTGCGAGTCTGATCATTATTCTTTATTTAGAAGCAGCCAGATATTTAAGAACGATCAAGAAAAATAATAATGAGATCAAGGAATTAAAAGACAGAATAGCTGATCTTGAAACTTTATTGAAAAAGTAATGTGCAAATTGATAAAACCCGGAAAGTCATCACACAGGATGATTTTTCCGGGTTTTTCATATGGGCTGAAATTCTTGTTATTTCAGAAAATAAAGGATCAGAAGATGAAGGGGATAGGCCGCATAGAAACCGTATTTCAAAAAGCTGTTTCTGATACCCGGTTTTCCGTTGTAGGCTACGATAAAAGGAATGGCTAGAACTGAATAGAACTGAAGTCCACCAGAAAGAAGCACATTCAGAATACTAATAAGAATGACCATCAGAATAACTTTATACACACTGTCCAGCTTTCTTAAACTATAGAAAGTGAGTATATATAAGATGCCAAGGATACCGTAATCTGTATGAAGGAATTCGGATAGGAAAATTGCGATGAGAAGTCCTCCAAAAGAGATCAGGGGTTTTTTCACCGAATATTTTTCCATGGCATGAACCGCCATGAGTCCCAGGAATAAGGTGAAAAAAATGTTCTGATGGGTATTGTTTATACCTCCGAAAAATGCATAATCAAAGGGGATTTCCGACACCAGGGCGAAAATCAGAAGTCTGATACTGTATTTCTTTACATCTCTGGTATGAAAGTAGCCTTCAACCAATAGAAAACAGTATATGGGGAAAGCGATTCTGCCGATGATCCTGAAGTTAGGTTCATAGGAAAAGAAGATTGCCCCCACATGGTCTATGATCATGGTGAGCAGTGCTATGAGTTTTAAATATGTATTATTCATATAATCAGCTCCTACTCTGATTATAGTGAACGCTGCTGATTTGTGAAAGGGCTTTATGCAGAAAAAAGCTCAGGAATGAAGAGATTTATTCTTCTTTCCTGAGCATATGCTTCTTATAGGGTTCTAACCGATGTTTTTAGGGAACCACGGGAAGAACTTATTGGTTCTTCGAGTATAGGCTTTAAAGTCTTCACGGTCCTTGTACTTTTTCTCCAGAAGCGGTACTCCTGAAACGTAAAGCAGAAGAAGTGTCATGATGATGGGACTGACAATGAAGAAAAGATCTCTAAGTCCAGCTAAGGATACAAAGAAGATTCCCCACCACATGGCGGATTCTCCGAAGTAGTTCGGATGCCTTGTATAAGCCCAGAGTCCTTCAGTCATGAGCTTACCTTTGTTCTCGCTTTTCGCTTTGAACGTCTTAAGCTGCTGATCGCCTACAGTTTCGAAGAAGAACCCGATGATCCATAGAAGGATACCGACGTAATTGATCATGGTCAGGCTTTGAACGGAAGAGGTGTTGGTGCTGATGATGGGAAGTCCTACAATATAGGAGAGGACGCCCTGCAGCACAAATACATTCAGGTACGCTTTCAGCATGGGGAAAGAAGTTCCCCATCTTTTACGCATGTTGATGTAGCGGTAGTCTTCGGGTTTGTTCCAGTTTCTTACAGTGATATAGAAGAACAGTCTCAGCGCCCAGATAAGCACCATGGCTGTCAGCACATAGGAACGTATTCCAGGCTCAGATGCGACGATGAACGTATAGACTGCGACCAATAGGAACGAGGGTCCCCAGAAGCTGTCCACAATGGCATTGTTCTTCAGAATTTGAGCGACTACGAATAGGATGGTAAAAAATAACAGTAGAAGCAGTGCGCTTCCTATATATGGATTCATGATTCTCCTTTCTCGCACATGTAAGATACGGCAACGGTTCCGACACCTGCGCTCATTCCTACGATGGTAGAAATGTTCATAATATAGTCCGGTTCATAGCCCAGTAGAGCTACGGTTCTAACCTTAAGATCATTTGCTCGCTTCTCAGCATTCGCATGCAGGATACAGAAGCGGGTGATTGTCTTGTTTTTATGATCATCCTGCATGATCTGCAGAATTTTATCCGTATTGGATTTTTCGCTGAATGCTTTCGCGGCGATGCTGCCTTTCCCTTCATCATCCAACGAAACCACAGGCTTCAGATTGACGATGGAGCCAGCAAGACCTGCAGCTCTGTTGAGTCTTCCTGAGCGGACCATATACTTGAGCGTATTCACGCTCACAAGAATTTTCGTGTATTTTCTTAAGGATTCAATTTCATCCACGATCTCTGCCATCTCAAGTCCTTTTTGAATCAGTTCAGATGCTTTCATGACCAGAAGGCCTTCAGCACCAGAATTCTGTTTGGAATCGATGACGATG
>DATIRH010000277.1:0-4795 GCA_035469845.1 Proteiniclasticum sp.
ACATCATCAATGTAAGCAGAAAAGTATTCGATGGACCAACAATCTACAAGTTAAGAGGAGAAAACGATGAAGACGATCACACAGATCAGTGAAAACAAGAAAAATAAAGATCGGGTCAGCATCTTTGCTGATGATGAATTCTTATTATCCTGTCATAAAGAACTTATCTATAAGAAGTCTTTAAAAAAAGGGGATAAAGTAGACCCGAATCTTCTGGTTGAGCTTGCCAAAGAAGATGAATATATGAAGGCAAAAGATGCTGCCCTCAGATATATAGAACGCAGTCTTAAAACGATCCATGAAATCGAAAAGAAATTGAGAGAAAAGGAATACAGCGAAGAAACCATCAGTCGGGTGATCGCATTTATGGATGAATACAAACTCGTGGATGATGATAAATACGCTGAAATATTTTTCAAAGAGAAACTTCGAACCCGTGGAGTAAAAAAAGCAAGATTTGAGCTTTCCAGTAAAGGAATCCCAAAAGAAACCATGGAAAAGGCACTTGAAACTTTATCCAGCTCTTCCGTTGAAGAAGATTCCTGCTTGAAACTGGCAGAGAAGAAATATGCTCAGCTTGTAAAAAGAGAAACAGATCCATATAAGCTGAAGAATAAGCTCTATACGTTTTTAATGGGAAAAGGGTATAGTTATGAGCTTATAAACAGTACACTGGCAAAAATAATGGAGAACAACGAATAATCAATTCAATAATAATGAAGAGCGCGGTTCCATCTGGAATTGCGTTCTTTTCTGTTCTTAAGATTCTTTAAATATTTGTACTAATAATAGCTCTTCTTCTTTAAATGTCATATGATGAAAACAAAAAGATATTAATATGAAAGTAAATTGAGGATTTACGAGAAATACTATTATTAATCTTTATTTAAAATTTAAAAATGATATAATTATTTCTATATAATTATCAAATTTGAACTTGCATGATAGGAGAACTGATTAAAATGCTGGACAAAATTTATTTAGGATTAGACGTGGGTTCTACAACTGTAAAAGCCGTGGTCGTAAATAAAAACAGAAAAATAATATACAGTACTTACGAGCGTCATTTTTCCGATATTCGTAGTACGGTAGTCAATGTCATGAAGAAAGTTCATGACTCTTTCGGAAGCAGAGAAATCCATGTAGCTGTAACCGGATCCGGAGGACTTTCTGTGGCATCCTGGCTGAACATAAAGTTTATTCAAGAAGTCATCGCTTCCACGAAAGCAGTGGAAGCCTTCATTCCTGAAACGCAAGTTGCTATAGAACTCGGTGGTGAAGATGCTAAAATCACCTATTTTGATGGTTCCATCGAACAACGGATGAATGGGACTTGTGCCGGAGGCACCGGTGCTTTCATCGATCAGATGGCATCATTACTTAAAACGGATGCTGCAGGCATCAATACACTCGCAAAAGATTCTACTTACATTTATCCTATCGCTGCGAGATGTGGTGTATTTGCAAAAACTGATATACAGCCTCTGATTAATGAAGGTGCAAAGAAAGAAGACATCTCAGCATCCATTTTTCAGGCGGTCGTAAACCAGACCATATCAGGTCTGGCATGTGGTAGACCCATAAAAGGAAGAATCGCATTTCTTGGTGGACCTCTGCACTTTCTGCCAGAACTAAGACATCGATTCATCGAGACGCTGGAACTAAAAGAAGATGAGATTATCGTTCCCGAAAATGCAGAACTCTATGTAGCCCTAGGCGCTGCGCTTTCCTCATTTGATAACTATCCTCATCAGCTGGAAGTTCTGATGAATCGTGCAGGAAAACTGAAGGATGTATTCCAGAAGGAAGTCAACAGACTGGATCCATTATTTTCATCCGAGAAAGAATTTGAAGCATTCAAAGAGAGACACAGCAAGGCAGTGGCACCTCGAAAACCATTGTCTGAATACAGTGGTGATGCTTATCTGGGCATAGATTCAGGTTCCACCACATCAAAAGTGATTCTTCTTGATAAGGAACTAAATATTCTCTATTCCTATTATGGCAGCAATCAGGGAGAACCTTTAAAACTGATTACAAAAGTACTCAGTGAGCTGCAGGAAATATTACCAGATAATGTCCGCATTGCTCAAAGTACCGTTACAGGTTATGGAGAAGGGCTTATTAAGGCTGCACTAGGCATAGATATCGGGGAGATCGAGACCATCGCACATTATGAAGCTGCGAACTTCTTCCTGGAAGGCGTTGACTTTATCCTCGATATCGGTGGACAGGACATGAAATGCCTTCGCATCAAAGACGGTTCCATTGATTCCATTATGCTGAACGAAGCCTGTTCCTCAGGCTGCGGTTCTTTCATCGAGAGTTTTTCCACTTCGCTTGGTTACGAGGTGAATGACTTCGCGATAGCGGCGCTGGAAGCAAAAGAACCTGTGGATCTAGGGTCACGCTGTACTGTATTTATGAATTCCAGAGTAAAGCAGGCGCAGAAAGAAGGGGCATCTGTTTCCGAAATCAGCTCCGGACTGTCCTATTCCGTTATAAAAAACGCTTTATTTAAAGTGATCAAAGTAAGAGATCCTAAAGAGATGGGCAAGAAAATCATCGTTCAGGGTGGTACCTTCTATAATGACAGCGTACTTCGTGCCTTTGAACTCATATCTGAGAGAGAAGCTGTAAGACCTGATATCGCAGGACTGATGGGTGCTTTCGGGGCGGCTAAGATTGCCAGAGACAGACATGATGGAAAAGAAACAACACTGCTGCCTTTAGAAAAAATCAGAGAGCTTAGCCCAAGAACTGAAATGAGAAGATGTAATCTATGTACAAACAATTGTCCATTGACCATCAATATCTTCAAGGAAGGGGCAGATGAATACATCACCGGAAATCGTTGTGAAAGACCGCTGAAGATTCAGAAAAAAGAAGTGCTGCCTAATTTGTATGATTATAAATATAAACGTACATTCGGATATAAGAGTACTGTAGCCGAAGAGAACAAGCGTGGAACCATAGGCATTCCAAGAGTTTTGAATCTCTATGAGAATTATCCGTTCTGGTTCACATTTTTTGATTCCTTAGGTTTTAAAGTTCTATTGTCTCCAAAGTCCTCCAAACCACTTTACGAAAAAGGGATGAACAGTATACCATCTGAATCCGTTTGTTATCCTGGTAAACTGGTTCATGGTCATATTGAATATCTGGCTGCAAAAGAAGTGGATCTCATTTTTTACCCTTGTCTTCCTTACGAGGAAAAAGAAGATCCTCATGCCAACAACCATTTCAATTGTCCAGTAGTAACCTCCTATCCTGAGGTCATCAAGAACAATATGGATGTCCTTGCACTGAATAAAGTGAAGTTTTTGAATCCGTTCCTGAACTTCTATGACAGAAAGAACCTGCATAAAAAGCTGTATGAAATTTTCAGCAGACATTTCAATCTTTCCCAGTCTGAGATCAAAGAGGCTGTTAAACTGGCTTATGATGAGATTGACCGGTATAAATCGGATATTCAGAAGAAAGGGGAAGAGACACTTCAGTATCTTGCAGAAAACGGATTGAAAGGGATTGTGCTTGCAGGCAGACCATATCATATCGATCCTGAAATCAATCATGGAATCCCCAATCTCATCACGGAATACGGCATGGCTGTTCTGACTGAAGATTCAGTTGCTCATCTAGGTACTGTCGAAAGACCACTTCGCGTCATTGACCAGTGGACCTATCACAACAGACTCTATAGAGCCGCTTCCTTTGTATCAAAAGAAAAAAATCTGGAACTTGTTCAGTTGAACAGCTTCGGATGCGGACTCGATGCCGTGACCAGTGACCAGGTGGAAGAGATTCTTCGCGGAAAAAATAAAATCTTCACGCTTCTGAAGATCGATGAGGGAAATAATCTGGGTGCCGCGAGAATAAGAGTCCGATCTCTGCTTGCCACCATGAAGGAAAGAGAACGACACAATGTCCAGATCAAAGATACACCTATAGTATATGAGAGACCCGTTTTCACAAAAGAAATGAAGAAAACTCATACACTGCTTAGTCCTCAGATGTCCCCAATCCACTTCCGGTTTTTAGAAGCGTCATTGAGGTATTCCGGTTTCAATGTTGTGGTTTTACCTGACACGGATTTTAAAGCCGTCGATGAAGGGCTGAAATACGTGAACAACGATGCCTGTTACCCTTCGATTCTGGTTGTGGGCCAGGTCATAAAAGCCCTGAAAAGCGGAGAATATGACCCGATGCACACTTCCTGTCTGATCACTCAGACCGGAGGAGGCTGCCGAGCCACCAACTATGTAGGATTCCTTCGTAAAGCGCTCAAGGAGTCTGGATTCGGCTATGTACCGGTGATTCCACTTTCCGTTCAGAAATTCGAAAAGCATCCTGGTATGGACCTGGATCTGAAAACATTGAACAGTGTGCTTCAGGCGCTTCTTTACGGAGATGTGCTCATGAAGGTGCTTTATAGGGTAAGACCTTATGAAGCCATAACAGGCTCGTCCAATGCCTTGTATGAATCTTTGACGGAAAAAATCATCAGAGATCTGAAGGATCCGACCATCAAATCCTTTAATGACAACATCAGGCTTATCATAAAGCAGTTTGATGAGCTGGAAACTAAAGACATCATCAAACCTAAAGTCGGTCTGGTAGGAGAAATTCTTGTGAAATTCCATCCGACCGCAAACAACTCCGTAGTCAATGTCATTGAAGAAAACGGATGCGAAGCAGTTATGCCTGGCCTTGTTGATTTCTTCTTGTACACTTCCTACAACAATGTAGCCAAGAGAGACTACCTAGGTGGAGGACTTGGCAAAGCTTTAGGCGC
>DATIRH010000278.1:0-3409 GCA_035469845.1 Proteiniclasticum sp.
AAAGAAATTTTTACAAAGAGGAGAAAGTGAATTATGAAAAAAAGCACTAATAAAATAATACTTTCATTGTTTCTAGCCGCATCTATGTTCGGAACCATAGGCGCCCCTAAGCAGGTTCAAGCAGCAGAGGCGACCATTACGATGGGCACCACTGCAAACTTTGCTATTCTGTCAGGCGAGAACATCACAAATACTGGGTCTACAGAAATCACAGGTGATGTCGGACTCTACGCTGGTACAGCTTTCACGGGTGTAGCTCAAGTGACGCTCAATGGTGAGATGCATTTGAATGATGAAGTGGCTCTGACCGCTAAAAACGACCTGATCACAGCATACAATGATGCTGCAGGAAGATCTGTCACTAAAACGATACCACGTGAACTGGGTGGGCAGACGCTTACCCCTGGTGTGTATACTTCCAGTGAAAAAGACTTTCTACTGAATGGTATTCTGACACTGGACGCTCTGGGCGACCCAAATGCTGTCTTTATCTTTCAGACAGACTCTACGCTGATTACAGGATCTGCGAGCAGTGTCGTGTTAAAGAGAAATGCCACCGCGTGCAATGTCTTCTGGAAGGTCGGTTCATCCGCAACGCTTGGATCGAATTCAATCTTTGCAGGAACTATTCTTGCAATGACCTCAATTTCTTTGCAGACAGGCGCACAGGTACGTGGACAGCTCTTAGCTAGAGATGGCTCAGTGACGTTGGATACAAATAAGGTTGTCTCTGGTCCTTGTACAAAGACCACAACTCTGAACATCATTAAAAAAGTAGTTAATGAAGATGGTGGAACTTCTGTTGCAGGTGAGTTCACAATCAATGTCCTGAAGGACGGAGTAAATGTGGATGGAAGCCCTTCAAAAGGAATGGATGCTCCAGGAAGACCTTACAGACTGGCACCTGGAACCTATACAGTTACTGAAGAAGCTGTTGAAGGATATGAAGCAAGCTACAGTGGAGACTCAGAAGATGGGACCATCACGTTGGTTTCAGGAGATGAAAAGACCATCACCATCACCAATACTTTTGTCAACGGAGCTATAGTTTCCAACGCGCGCATCGAATTAACAAAGTATGATGACGATGATAACCTTCTTCCAGGTGCTGAATTCACACTCTACGAAAATGGAGTGGAAGTAGGGGAGCCATTAGTAACGGATGAAAACGGAAAGATCGTCTTCACCGGATTATCAAAGGGTGACTATACAGTTCAGGAAACTGGTACGCCAGAAGGTTATGTGCCAAGTGATGTTATGGAAGAAATAACCATCCTTGAAGATGATGAGGTCATAGAAGTATCCTTCATCAACACAAAGATCATGGGTACAGTAAGCATCAGTAAAGTGGATTCGAAGACAAAAGCAGCTTTGGCTGGCGCTGGATTCGTCATCACTGACAACGCTGGTACAGAAGTATTTAATGGCAAGACAGACGACAAAGGAATGCTACTGGCAGAACTTCCTTATGGCAAGTACGTTATTGAAGAAACTACAGCTCCAGAAAACTATGTGAAAACCGACAAGAAATATTCTGTTGACATCACAGAGAATGGACAGGTATTCAATCAGGTCGTTGAAAACACTATGGCAGAGTCAAAAGGCGCTGTGCTTCCTATGGCAGGAGACACAACAGGGAGCATCTTCTTATTTATGGGAGTCCTTGCCATCGCAGGTGGAATTCTCATGATGAGAAAGAAACAGATCGCATAAGACAAAAGAGGTAATCAGTTCTTTTGAGCCAATCTATTAAATTATGATGTTCTAAAGGCTGTAAACAAATAGAATCCCCGACCGGTAGAGATTGTACAATCCTACTTGTCGGGGATTTTCATATTCTTTTCTATTTTTCTAAGCCTCAATGACCAGATCTTGTAAGGACTCTCTATTCCACCACATCTGTTTTTCTAGCGGCTCCAGTAGAACCTCTTATGATCAGTTTATGCCTGTAGAGTACGCTGGTGGAGCTGAGCTTATCACGATTCTTCACCTGTCTGTTTCGCACCATATCAACTGCATCCTGACCCTTATTCAATATATAGTGTTCTACGGTAGTCAGGGAAATACCATTGAACTTTGAAGGGAACAGATTATCGAATCCGCAGATAGAATAGTCTTCAGGGATTCTGAAATTATTTTCCTTCAGAGCATCAATAACACCGTAGGCAATCATATCTGTGGATGCCACAAGGCCGGTGATTTCCTTATGAGGCAGTATTTCCAAAGCGAGTTCATAACCAGTATCATATTCCAGGTCGATGTTTCTGATTTCATCGGCAGGTCTGATTTTTTTCGATTTTACAGTGACGCTACCTTCTGGGCAAAGATTCCTGTAGGCGTCAGAAATACCCTCCAGCCTCTTTGCTCGTGCAAGATTCAAGGTGGTCAGCGCTGTGGTGAGATAGGCAATGTCTTTATGTCCCAGCTCGATCATATGCTCACCAATGAGTACCCCTGCAGAGTAGTTGTCAAGCTCTACTGTATCCAGATTCGCATTGAACGATCTCTCATTGATCACCACTACGGGGATGGTTTCGTTGATCTCTTCCAGAAGCTTTGGATGATGTGGAAGCATGGTCAGGATAAGCCCATAAAGATTGGTGTCTCTGATCTGATTGAGATAGTTGAGCTCTTTCTCCTTATCTCTGAAAGTATTCTGAATAATGACATGTACCCCCAGCTTGTCCGCTTCCTGTTAAATGGACTGAACAAGGGTGGTGAAAAAAGGACTGGAGATTGTAGGTGTAAGTACCAGTATGGTATTTTTGTTGAAAATATTCATTTTCTGGAATTTAGGCATTTTCTTGGCGTAGTCAAGTTCCTTCGTTGCAGCATGAACCTTCTCTATGGTTTCTTCCAGAAAGGTTACACCTTTCTTTTCATTCAGGATCATGGATACTGCTGTTTTCGATACGCCTGCTAGAGCCGCGATGTCATCCAGTGTCGGTTTTTTCTTCATGATTTCTATTTTTCCTCCATAGCTTGATATCCTTATTATAAGTTAAATATCTGTTAAATAATGTTAGGTTTACGTTAAATATTCAGTGATTTAAAGGGAATCATCCTTGGATTTTTTTAAGCGGAAAGCACTAAGAACAGAAGTGTTCAATCAGAAGAAGCTTCATCATATTTACTTTCAAGGGCATATCTGAAGAGATAAAAAGAAGGGTCTATCCAGCTGGATAAACCCTTTACGAATACATGTAATCAGTTATTTGTTGAGGAGACTTTCTCGCTTACTTCACTTCAAACCTTTTTCTCGTATTTTCATCGTCTATTTTCTTTGGCAGATCAATGATCAGAACACCACCTTCATATTGAACCTGCTCATCACCGCACATCGCGATACTGTCATCGAGACTGAATCAGAAAAATTCGTCATGAATGAGAGACACAGCGGGGAAGTCTA
>DATIRH010000279.1:0-4437 GCA_035469845.1 Proteiniclasticum sp.
GTTAGGATAGGTGATCCCATTGAAAATACTCATAGCCAATAGAGGAGAGATTGCTTTAAGGATTCTTAGAGCCGCTCATGAACTGAATATGGAGACTGTGGCTGTATATTCCATGGCGGACCAGGATGCGCTTCACGTGAAGCTGGCAGATGAAGCCTACTGTATCGGAGAGAACTTCTCGAAAGATAGTTATCTCAATATGGAGAACATCATCAGTGCTGCAGTGCTTTCAGAGGCATCCCTTATTCATCCAGGATACGGCTTTCTGTCAGAGAATCCTCTGTTCAGAAAACTCTTGAGAACCTGTAACATCGGATTCATCGGACCCAGCGAAGAAACCATGGAGTCCATGGGGGATAAGGCGAAAGCGAAAGAACTGGCTAAAAATGCAGGTGTTCCTGTAGTTCCAGGATCCGATGGAGAAGTGGATTCCTATGAAGAAGCCCTGGAAGCGGCAAGAGAGATCGGATACCCGATTCTTGTCAAGGCTTCCTCCGGTGGTGGAGGAAAGGGAATCCGTATCGTAGAGTCAGAAAAAGAACTTAAAGGGGCATTTCTGGGGGCAAAGAACGAAGCCAAAGCAAACTTCGGTGAGGATGGAGTCTATCTTGAGAAATATCTGAAGAATCCAAGACATATCGAGTTTCAGATTTTAAGAGACCGGTTCGGCAATACCATTCATCTAGGAGAAAGAGACTGCTCCCTTCAAAGAAGAAAGCAGAAGGTACTGGAGGAATCTCCATCACCTAGTCTTTCAGAAGAGCTACGTGAAAAAATGGGCATCTCGGCAGTGGCTCTCGCGGAAGCATCCGATTACCTGGGAGCAGGCACCATCGAGTTTCTTCTGGATGAAGATGGAAGCTACTATTTCATGGAGATGAACACCAGAATTCAAGTGGAACATCCGGTTACAGAAATGGTCACCGGAGTGGATCTCATCAAAGAGCAGATTCGGATCGCCATGGGGGAAGAGATTTCCTTCAAAAGAGAAGATCTGACCATGCGTGGCCATGCCATCGAGTGCAGAATCAATGCGGAGGATCCGGACAATGACTTTGCACCGTCTCCTGGAAACATCGATTTTATCCATTTCCCTTCAGGGAAAGATATCCGTGTTGACAGCGGCTGCTATACAGGATCAAAAATACTGCCTTTCTATGACGCCATGGTGGCAAAGATCATCGTCCATGGTAAAAACAGGGAAGAGGCCATTCTGAAGATGAGAAGCGCTCTATTTGAGCTGACCATCCAGGGCATCAAGACCAATCAGACCTATCAGGAAGAGATTCTCTCCCATGAGAGTTTTCTAAGCGGAGAATATCATACACTGACACTGGATCACTTAAGGGGGTAATCTATATTGGCCATCTTTAAAAAGAAAAGAAAATATTTTACCCTTGATACTCATGCGGTGGAAAAACAGCAGGCGACTGAAAGGAAGCCTTCTGTACCCGAAGGAGTCTGGCATAAGTGCAGAGGGTGCGAAAAGATGATTCTGAAAGAGGAGCTGAGTAAGAATCAGCTGATCTGTCCCAAGTGCGGCACCTATGAGCGAATGGGGGCATGGGATAGAATTGCGCTCATAGCCGACGAAGGAAGCTTCAAGGAAATCAACGGAAATATTGTCGGTCTCAATCCTCTGGATTTTCCAGGATATGATGAAAAGATCGAAAAAATCCAGAAAAAGACGAAGACTTTTGAAGGCATCATCACCGGGTACTGCACCATTCATGGCATCAAGGTGGCCATGGGGGTCATGGAACCACTTTTCATCATGGGAAGCATGGGGTCTGCTGTAGGCGAAAAAGTGGCTTTACTGGCGGAGTTTGCCCAGTTCTACAACTTGCCGCTCCTGATCTTCTCTGCATCAGGTGGAGCAAGGATGCAGGAAGGGATCATCTCCCTCATGCAGATGACGAAGGCATCCTATGCCATCAGGAAACACGCCGAAAAAGGCCTTCTGTATATCTCTGTTCCTACAGATCCGACCACAGGTGGCGTGACAGCGTCCTTTGCGATGCTTGGAGACATCATCATTTCCGAGCCGAAAACACTGATCGGATTTGCAGGTAGAAGAGTCATTGAAGGAACCATCAGAAAAGAGCTTCCCGCAGATTTTCAGAGTGCGGAGTTTCTTCTTGGTCATGGGTTTCTCGATGCGGTGGTGAAGAGAAAAGAGATGAAGAATTATCTGCATAAACTGCTTCTCTTTCATGGAGGTGAAATATGAGTGCCTGGGAAAAAGTGGAAAAAGCCAGAGCCAAAGACAGACCGCTTCCGCTGGATTATGTCAAAAGCATCATGAAGGATTTCACGGAGCTGAAAGGCGACCGTCTTTATGGAGACGATCAGGCGGTGGTGGCAGGACTGGCGTTTTTTAAGGATAAACCTGTGACGGTGATCTGTATCACTCGAGGTAGAGACATTGAGGAGAACATCATCCGGAATTTCGGAAGTCCCAATCCTGAAGGATACAGAAAAGCGTTGAGAATGATGAAGGCCTCGGAAAAATTCAGACGTCCCGTTGTGATGTTCATCGACACCAAGGGTGCAGGATGCGCAGTGGAAGCGGAAGAAAGAGGTCAGGGAGAAGCCATCGCCAGATGCCTCTATGAGAGTGCCTCGCTGAAGGTGCCCATGATTTCCTTCATCACAGGAGAAGGGGGTAGTGGAGGCGCACTTGCACTGGCTTCAGGAGATGAAGTCTATATGCTGGAAAATGCGATCTACTCCATACTTTCGCCTGAAGGATTCTCCTCTATACTGTATAAGGATTCGTCAAAAGCCAAGGAAGCCAGCGAGATCATGAAGATCACAGCAGAAGATCTCAAAGGTCTTAGCATCATAGAAGGAATCATTTCAGAGCAGGGAAGCATCACTGAGAACTTCGAGAAGGTGACACTGGAAGTGGAAGAGACCATCTCCTCTTTTCTGCATAGAGCGGAAACTCTATCAGAAGATGAACTTCTGACGAAAAGATATGAGCGTTTCAGATCCTTTGGAAAAGTGTACTGGAAACCTGAATTATAAGAATACCCATTTGGGATGAAGTGAAGCGAATTGCGCTTTTCACTTCATCCTTTTTTCTTCAATAAAATTCTATTCTTCTTTCTTTTTATATATTTATCAATCTACATCAATTCATATAAAGTTCAATTTTTATTGTTTTTTTTGTAAAAAAGTACTTGACCTGATGTAGTACATCTGATAAAGTAAAAGTACTACATCAGATGAAATACTTTTGAAGGAGGAATCGCTTTGATCAGTTCAGATGTCTTAAGAGGATACAACGATACAATGATCCTGTACCTGCTGCTTAAAGAACCTTCATATGGTTATGAGCTGGCAAAAAAAATCAGAGAAACCAGTGATGATAAATACATCATGAAGGAGACCACATTATATTCCATTTTCACCAGACTGGAGAAAAACGGGTACGTCACCTCATTTTACGGCAGTGAAACCAGTGGAAAACGTAGAACTTATTATCAGATCACAGCCGAAGGAAGAGCATACTATGAAGAAAAATGCAGGGAATGGGATCTGACGAAGGAAGTCATAGAAAGATTCATAGAAAGGAGTAGTAATCATGGAAACTATTAAAACCTATCTTGAAAACATGTTCATGCATCTACCAAAGAACAGGGAAGCCCTTCACGCAAAAGAGGAACTTCTCAATATGATGGAAGACAAGTACCTTGAACTGAAAAATGAGGGAAGAACAGAAAATGAAGCAGTGGGCATCGTGATCTCAGAGTTTGGCAATCTGAATGAAATCGCGGAAGAACTGGGATTATCACAGATGATGAAGGATGCTTCAGATAAACCAAATAAAAAAGTCCTGAATACGGATACTGTAAGGGACTTTATGGAGAATCGGACAAAAGCTTCCTATAAAGTTGCCATCGGTGTACTTCTCGCCATCTGGTCTCCGATCCTTCTGATTTTATTGTCAGCCACAGAAAACAGCGATTTCATGGGCATTCATAACGGAGGCATTGCCTTGGGTCTCATCGTTCTTTTCGCCATGGTTGCACTGGCAGTGGGCCTTTTCATTATGAGCAGCGTCGAATTCGGCCGTTACGATATGGATACGAATGAGGATTTCGTGCTGGATTATCAGGCAGACTCTTTCTTAAGATCAGAAGAAGACAGAAATCGTATGGCCATAGCCACTCGAATCACCATAGGCGTCGTGCTCTGCATCGTCAGTGCGATTCCGCTGATCATTCTTGCCGTTCTTGAAGTCCCTGGAGAACTTGTCATACTCGGTGTGGGTCTTTTACTTCTCATGGTCGGTGCAGCGGTGTTTTTATTCATCACAGCCGGAATGAAGAAGTCCAGTGTCGACATTCTCCTTAAAAAAGGAGAGTATACAGTGGAAGCCAGAAGCAGAAACCGAAAATCTGAAACCATCGGAACTGTATACTGGCCAAT
>DATIRH010000280.1:0-6347 GCA_035469845.1 Proteiniclasticum sp.
TTTCAAGTATCCGCAATGTGGATGAGAAGAGGATGCGCAATACGCTGAGCGTAACAGGTATTAAACTCTGGGATCTTGAACATCCACATCTCTATACGCTTGAAGTGACTTTGGTTGATAAAGAGGGGCGTGCTGTGGACCGTAAGGTTGAAACTATAGGTTTTCGGGAAGCGGTATTCAAAGAAGACGGGTTCTATCTCAACGGAATGAAGATAAAGCTGAGAGGTCTGAACAGGCATCAGAGCTATCCTTATGTGGGCTATGCCATGCCTAAGTCCATGCAGATTTTAGATGCCGAGATTCTGAAAAAGGATCTTGGTGTGAATATTGTCCGTACATCTCATTATCCTCAGTCCAAAGATTTTCTGGACCACTGTGACAGAATAGGGCTTCTGGTCTTTGAGGAAATACCCGGATGGCAGCACATCGGGGATGAACATTTCAAGGAGAACTGTAAAGATAATCTGAAGAGAATGCTTAAAAGAGACCGAAACCATCCATCCATCATCATCTGGGGTGTCAGAATCAATGAATCTCAGGATGATACTTTATTCTATCAGGAGTTGAATAAGACTGCGCACATCTATGATGAATCAAGGCCAACCGGGGGAGTAAGAAACTTCGCGAAAAGTGAGCTGCTTGAAGATGTCTATACCTACAATGACTTTGTGCACAAGGGAGACAATGAAGGACTGACAAATCCCAATGAGATACTCCCCACCAAGGCACCTTACCTTGTGACGGAACATAATGGTCACATGTATCCTGTCAAAAGCAATGATCCTGAAGAAAGAAGAACGGAGCATGCTCTTCGTCATGCCAGGGTTCTAGAAGATATGGAGAAAAATACGAAAATCTCTGGAGCCATAGGATGGTGCATGTCGGATTATAATACCCATGTGGATTTCGGCAGTGGAGACCGGGTCTGCTATCATGGCGTTCTGGATATGTTCAGGCAGAAGAAACTTGCCGCTTATGTCTATTCCAGTCAGAAGGAAGAACCGGTGCTTTTTGTTTCTTCCTCCATGAATATTGGAGACCATGCAGGGGGGAATCTTGGAAGCGTCTATGCTTTCACCAACTGTGACTATGTGGAGCTCTATAAAAACGACAGATTCATCAAAAGATTTGATAAAGACAGAAAGAAGAAGCTCAAGCATTCACCAATCCTCATCGATGATTTCATCGGGAATCTTCTAGTGGATGAGGAAGGATTCAAAGAGAGTGATTCTGAGAAGGTGAAGAGGATCATCAAAAAGGCGGCCATCTACGGATTGAATCTTCCGCTGACTTCAAAAATAAGCATGGGTCTGATTCTACTGAAATACAAGATGAAGATGGGCGATGCTGTAGATCTATTCGGAAAATACTACGCCGGATGGGGACAGGATCAGTTGAGCTACACCTTCAGAGGATATGTTGGCCAGGAAGAGACTGTTTCAGTCACGAGAGGACCGAGCACTTCAATGGAGCTTTTTGTAATTCCATCGAAAATGAATCTTGTCGTGGAAGAAACTTATGATGTGGCGATGATATCATTGAGCGTGAAGAATAATCATGATGACATCCTTGTATATTCAAACGAAGTGATTCGGCTTGAAACAGAAGGGAACATCGAAATTTTAGGACCTTCTCTATTTCCGCTAAGAGGCGGGCAGGGCGCATTCTATGTGAGAAGCGGCAGAAAAGAGGGCAGCGGCTCTGTGAAAATCATTTCCGAAACCATGGGTGAAAAGAAAGTCAGGTTCACTGTGGAAGATGGAAAATATATGAAGCTGTAGAAGAGCGACAGGACGGATTTTATCTGGAATCCAAAGTGTTTTATCAAAATTTCAACACTATTCAGAAACAGAGCCATCAAATAAGGAAGTTGTATTATGAATAAAAGATTTGGAATATTTTTCAAAGTTGTAATTATATGTTCTTTTACAGGTTTTATGTTGTCAGCATGTAAAGAAAATGTGCATCCAAAAATAGAACAAAAGGTGATATTCATACAGCAGTATATAAATTATGCCTCGGGATATCAAAATAACGGGTATTACATTGATAATGAAGGAAATGTAATTGAGTTTGACCTATCAGAAGAAGGAGAACAGTATGCTGATCAATTAGAAATGATAGGATACTTCGAAAAACAAGAGAATCAGATAATCAAGAAAACTATAAGCCAAAATGAAATAAGCAAATATTATGAGTATCTTTATAAAATTGACTCAAACGCAGAACTAATAAAAAAAAGCGTAGGTGCTGACATGGGTGCCAACTCAATATTTGGAATAGCTTATACAAAAGAAGGAACTCTAAGAATAATAACAATTGATAGCACTGGAGATTGGGAAGTGAAAAATACAGATAAATACGCACAAAAAATTAATGATTGGTTGCGGTAAGCTACATCTCAAGAGGTGGTTTCTGAACTAATCTAAATCGTGAAAATAAGAGAAAACGGAAGGTCCGGGAAAACTTAATTTCCCGGACCTTCCGTTTTCTGAGTCCTAGAGACAGAATTTTCGGATGGCTTTACCCACTCCTGCCTCATTGTTTGTATCTGTAATATAGTCCGCAGCTTCTTTAACTTCACTGGAGGCGTTTCCCATGGCGACACCTAGACCAGCGTAGGTGATCATGGAAAGATCATTTTCTGCATCTCCGATGGCCATCACTTCTTCTTTTGTGATACCGAGTTTTTTAATGAGCGCGTCAATACCTCTTTCTTTGCCTACATCTTTATGGAAGACTTCAAGATTGTCTCTGGAGGAAAAGGCCATGGAAAGTCTTGGATGATCCTTCAGTTCTTCTCTCAGCTTCATCAGGTCTTCGTGTCTACCTTTGGAAAGAATAATGGCTTTAAGAAACTGATCCTTTCTAAGCAGAAATTCCTTTTCCAGATCCTCGGTCACTACAATGTCGATTTTCATCTGGGCGGGAAGCTTCTGGTTTGCAGCAACGTATCCGTTTCCATCACCAAGATCGCCCTTGCAGACAAGTGCATTCCAGGTATTGTAGTGTGCGAAGAAATGGTACTTCTCTATTTTATCTTTAATGTACACCATATCTTCATGGGATACTTTCTGATGATTCAGCACTTCATCCTGATACTTCACAAAAGCTCCGTTTGAAGCGATGGTGATGGTGTCTGCACCAAGCATGCCACCATAAAGATGTCCGTAGTGATACATACGTCCAGTGGTGATGGCGATGAGAATTCCTCTTTGATCGGCTTCCTGGATGGCTTTTTTATTTTCTTCGGGAATTATTTTCTGATCATTGTAGAGTGTTCCATCCACATCAATACAGATCAGTTTATATGCGTTTTTCATAATTAGCACTCCTGACTCTTTTTTATTATTATACACCTTGATTATGTAGACATAGACTAGAAAGTAAATATACAAAATATTGTTATAATTATAGCAAAAAATAGTAACAGAAAAAACGATATTCATAAAACGTCGGGTATATCAGCAATTGAATTCTATAATTAAGGAAATTTTCAGTTTTTTATTGATAATGTAATCAATTACAGTTTATAATTTAATTGTAATCCTTAAATTCTGAATTTTCAAAATGAATTTGAAGGACATTAAAGCAAAAGACAAACGAAGGAGGTTTACATGAACATTACAGACGTGAGAATCAGAAAAATTACAACAGACGGAAAAATGAAGGCGATTGTTTCAGTCACCTTCGATGATGAATTTGTAGTTCATGACATCAAAGTGATCGAAGGACAGAACGGGCTATTCATTGCAATGCCGTCAAGGAAGACTCCTGATGGAGAGTTTAAGGATATTGCACACCCAATCAACACCCAGACACGAGAAAACTTACAGACTTCTATTCTATCAGAATATGAAAAAGTGCGCTCAGAAGAAGTACCTGAAGTATCTAAAGTTGAGGAACCTGTCGCAGTTGATTAAGTTGAGAAAAATAACCCTCGTGAGCGGGTTATTTTTTCGCTCATTAATAGACTCTAAAGGATATGGTGTAAAAACCTCTCATTTGTCATTAAATCAGCTACTTTTGGATTTTAAGTGTATTTTGGTGCTGAGAAGTTGCAATAACCATTGCAATCGGTTGAAATAAAGAAGAACCTAATCTATAATTAAATAGAAAATCAAAGGCTTTTGACATTGGCTTGTCGAAAGCTCATTGTCATGTCGACAAATATAAATTGAGGTGAAATATGGGTAAATATGCTTTAATCCTTGCAGCGGGCGAAGGTAAGAGAATGAAGTCAGCTACTTCAAAGGTCCTTCATAAGGTATGTGGCAAGGAAATGGTCAATCATGTTATTGACATCATGAGAAAAGCTGGTTTCCAGGATGTGAATGTCATCGTCGGTAAAGGAAAAGACCAGGTGATGAACAAGACTTCTGACAGAAAGGTGAGTTTTTCCGTACAGGAGGAGCAGCTTGGCACTGGACACGCGGTTCTATGCGCGAAAGAATTTCTTGAGGGAAAAGAAGGTACCGTGGCGATCTTTACTGGAGATGCGCCTCTGATTCGCGAAGAGACGGTCACGAATATGCTTTCTAGTCATGTTAAGGGTGCTTACAGCGCTACACTTCTGACATCCGTCATAGATGACCCTTCAGGCTATGGTCGTGTGAAAAGAGCGGGAGACGATGTGGAGAAGATCATTGAACATAAAGACTGTTCCAGTGAAGAACTTCTTCTAAAGGAAGTCAATGCCGGAATGTATATGTTTGATGTGAAGGAGCTTCTTCTGGCGCTTGACCTTCTGAAGAATGATAATGCGCAGGGTGAATACTACCTTACAGATGTCATTGAAATCATGAAGGGCAAGAATCTTAAAATTGGAGCAAGCATCACCGAGTTTGATGAAACGAGGGGTGTGAATTCAAGAGGTCAGCTCGCAGAAGCAGAAGCCATCCTGAGAAAGAGAATCAATGCCTTCCATATGGAAAATGGAGTAACACTCATCGATCCGAATGCTACTTACATTGGAGCAGATGTGGAAATAGGCAATGATACTATTATTTATCCGAACAACATCATAGAAGGTAAAACTGTCATTGGCAGCGGCGTGACGCTATATCAGAATTCAAGAATCCTGGATTCTGTTATTCATGATGAAGTCACCATCACTTCTTCAGTCATCCTTTCTTCACAGATTGGAAGAAAGACAACGGTAGGACCTTTTGCTTACATCAGACCGGACTCGGTAATTGGTGAAGAGGTCAAGATTGGAGACTTTGTGGAAATCAAGAAATCCTCCATTGGTAATGGAACTAAAATATCACATCTCACCTACATAGGAGATGCTGAAGTCGGTTCCCATGTCAATTTCGGATGTGGTACCGTAGTAGTCAATTATGACGGAAAAAGCAAATTCAAAACAGTAGTTGAAGATAATGCGTTTATTGGATGCAATACGAATCTCATAGCACCTGTCACGGTGCACAAAGGTGCATTCACAGCAGCGGGCTCAACCATTACAGATGACGTGCCAGATGAGGGTCTGGGCATAGCACGAGCAAAACAGGTCAATAAAGAAGGTTGGGTCAAGAAAAGAAAAGAAAGCGGTAAATATTAGGAGGATAAAGTAATGATTAAGCAGTACAGCAATTTCAAGATATTTGCAGGTAACTCACATCCGGGACTTGCAAAACAGATTGCCGATATCCTTGGCATTAAGCTTGGCGATAATAAGGTAGGCACTTTCTCAGATGGAGAAATATTTGTTGAAACCAACGAAACTGTAAGAGGCTGTGATGTATTTATCATCCAGTCCACGAACAATCCTGTTAATGATAATCTGATGGAGCTTCTGATCATGATCGATGCATTCAAGAGAGCTTCTGCAGGAAGAATCAATGCGGTTATTCCATACTATGGATATGCAAGACAGGACAGAAAAGTGAAGTCAAGAGATCCCATCACTGCGAAGCTTGTTGCAGATCTTTTAACCAAAGCCGGTGCGGACAGAGTCCTCACCATGGACCTTCATGCACCGCAGATTCAGGGGTATTTCAATATTCCGCTGGATCATCTTCTAGGTATGCCGATCATTGCAGATTATTTCATCAAAAAAGGATTCATGGAGAATCCGGAAATCGTTGTAGTTTCTCCTGACCTTGGTTCTGTAACAAGAACAAGAAAGCTTGCGGAAAGACTTCATGCGCCTATGGCAATCATCGACAAGAGAAGACCTAAGGCGAATGTATCTGAAATCATGAACATCATTGGAGACATCAAGGGTAAAACCTGTATCCTGGTTGATGATATGATTGATACAGCAGGAACCATTTCCAATGCTGCAAATGCACTGATGGACCTTGGTGCTGTGGAGGTTTATGCAGCTTGTACACATGGTGTGC
>DATIRH010000281.1:0-7241 GCA_035469845.1 Proteiniclasticum sp.
ATAGCCTTCGTGAGGCTCCACAGCAAATCCGTCGCCAATCATTTTTTCAGCAAAAAGCTTATCAGGAACTTCTGTAAGATCCAGAATTTTCCCTTTCATAGGGGAAGTCATGATGGTTTCTTCGCCTGTTCTCTCCACTTCTTTTTCATCAATGACAGCGGTTTGAACCACCTTAACTTCCTGAGGGTTTTTCATGATGCTCTTGATTTCATCCTTGAGACCCTCTGCAGCAGTACCGAAAATGACCTGAATTCCGGTATCTCCTATTTCCATGACTCCTGGAGATCCTAATTCCTTCAGTCTCTTCTTGTCTACTTTGCTCCTGTCGTATACTTCAAGTCTCAGCCTTGTGATGCAGGCATCAATGGCTTTGATATTTTCTGTATTTCCAAGCGCTTTCAGTACTTCCTGTGCTTTTTCAGTTACAGGAACTGCTTCTATGGTTATATCGTCATCTTCATCTCTTCCTGGTGTCTTCAGATCGAATCTCTTGATGAGATAGTAGAAAACGAAGAAATAAGCAAGTCCGATGACAATACCTACAGGCAGCAGTGCCCATGGGTTTCCTGCATTTCCTGTTGAAATACTGACGACATAGTCAATAAGCGAGGAGGTGAAGGTCTCTGTCAGTCTCACATTGAACAGATTCATCAGAACTCCGCCTACAAAGGCCAGTGAGATATGTGCAACATAGAGAATTGGTGCCACGAACATGAACGCAAATTCAATTGGCTCTGTGATACCAGTGATGATGGATGTAAGTGCTGCTGTCAGCATTACACCACCGATGGCTTTCTTCTGCTTTGGCAGTGCTCTTAAATAGATTGCAAGCGCCGCTGCTGGCAGTCCAAAAATCTTCAGTGGATATTCTGCAGCTGTAATTGCTCCCGCTGTAGGGTCTCCTGCGAAGAATCTTGCGATTTCACCGACATATACCTGTCCGTCCGCTGCTGTATAACTACCGAACTGTGTCGTAAACGGTGTCTTGAATACATGATGAAGTCCTGTAGGAATCAGTGCTCTGTTACCGAAAGCATAGATTGCACCACCTAGTCTGAATCCGAAGATTTCAGCATCAATGGCCATCTGTCCTAAATTATTGATTCCACTCTGAATTGGAGGCCAGATAAATCCGAGTGCCACACCTAGAAGAATAGAAACTATAACCATGATGATCGGAACCAGTCTCTTTCCTTCGAAGAATCCAAGGACTGGATGCAGTTTCGTCTGGTAGTATCTCATATAGATTTTCGCTGCAATAAGACCGATGATAATACCGCTGAACACACCCATATTAATAGGATCAGTAAGGTTCTGTGCAACAGACATGATGTCCAGCACCTTGATCAGAACGACGTAACCCACAACGGCAGCAAGTCCTGAGACCGCTTCTCCCGCAGTGAACCCGATGGCAACACCGATGGCAAAGATCACTGGCAGATTCTCAAATACAATGAGACCACCGCTGAACAGTACATCTACGAAAACGCTGAGTACAGGACTTTCTGCCAGCCTCTCAACACCGACAAGCTGTTCGATGACACGGGACAGAGCGACCATAAGACCTGCAGCTGGTAAAACAGATACAGGAAGCATAAGTGATTTTCCGACTTTCTGCAGGACTGCAAAGAAGCCTCCGGATTTCTTGGATTTTTTAGACATGATTTTCCCTCCTAAATACTTATTGAAATCGGATAATATACCGGGCAATATAAAAGGCATGAATCCATACTTAAAGAAACGACCGCCACTATTTCTAATGGAACTTGTCCTTAAGTATAAACTCATGCCTGATCGAATCAGTTACACGCTAATGTAATTTTGTATGATTTAATTTATAAAGGTGAAGGGCTATGTACCCGATTTCATTTTCTGGAACAACTATACCAATATTTTTATTTAAAATCAAGGCTATATTTTCAGAAATTTTATATTCGAAGGGAAAATCCTTTTTCATCTTGTCCAGAAGGAGGTTTTCAATGGTCTCTTCTCTGGTGCATCTGTCGATGAGTGCTCGAAGATGAGAAACCAGTCTTACGCTGTCAAAGGAGTTTTCATCCAGTGTGAGTTCAAGCTTGTCTTCTATGTATGGAATGACCATACTGATGGCCTTGACATACTGCAGAGATACCCCTTTTCCTCCACCCATTCTTCCACCGTGGATGTGAAAAGTGATAAACCCGATTTCACTCTCAGGCACTTCAATGTTCATTCGTTCTTTCAGTATTCTCACAGCTTTTTCAGCTATGACATATTCTCTTTTATACAGCATCCGAGTCTCCAGAAGAAAGGGATTCACAATTTCGATTCCTTCTCTGATTCTATTCAGAGAGAAATTGATATGATCGATGAGCCCGAAATGAATATCCGTATGGAGTTTCTCTCCGAGTTCCTTTTCAGCCATGTCGATAATTTCGACCACCACTCTGAAAATCTCTTCATCCACATTTTCAAGCAGATGCTCATACTGTTTTCTGTTGCTTTCATCCACATGTATAAATACATTCTCTATAAGATTGGACTCAAATATAATAGAGCCCTTCTTTTTGTTGAACCCAATCCCTTTGCCAATAAGGATATACTCCATCTGCTCTGACGTGACAAGCACAGCATTATTATTAAAGGTTTTCTTCACCATATAACTTTTCATGTATTATCCCCCTCGGATACCTTAGCCTATCTGATTCTATAATCACCATAGCTTCTTGTCAATAACCAATCTTCCTCTCTCCCATGGTGAATGACTCAGTGAATGCCTTCAGTTTCTCATTTGCCATACAAAAAGAACCAGGTCACACACTAAAAAGATGCTTGTTGTGGAGATCTGACCAGAAAGACCACTTCAGTTTTCGCTCTGAAGTGGTCCTGCTGTCCGGATTGATCAATTATTAACTGAACTCTTTACAGGTTCCACGTAGCCTTCTTGTTCATACTCTTCTGTTGCTTCCGGCATGCCTTTATGTTTCAATTTTGACTCGATGATATCTTTGACGATGGAATAAATGAGCACAAATAGAGGAACCCCAACAATTAAACCTGTGATACCCATGACCTTTCCGGCCACCAGGATGGCAAAGAGAATCCAGAAGGAAGAGATGCCCATGGACTCACCTAGAATTTTCGGTCCGATGTAATTACCATCGAGCTGCTGGAGCAGCAGTATAAACACGAGAAACCACACAGCTTTGATCGGAGATACAAAAAATATGATGATTACAGAGGGAATGGCTCCGATGAAAGGTCCAAAAAAAGGAATAATGTTGGTCACTGTGATAATAAAGCTGATCAGTGGCACATAAGGCATCTTGAAAAGACTGAGTGCCAGAAATGCGATGATACCCACAATAATTGAATCAAGAACTTTCCCTACCAGAAACTGGCTGAAGATCTTCTGTGTTCTACCAAGAAGCTCCAATATTCTGGTGGCATGTAAAGGACTCATCAGGCCATAGATCATTTTCTTTCCAGTGGAGATGAATTTCTTTTTATCTGAGAGCATGTATAAAGAAATAATAATGCCCAGAAATACATTCCATATGGATGTAGCCGTATTTCGGATCAATTCGATGGTTGCAGGTAAAATCCCCACTGCCAGTTCGTTGATTGTATCTCCAAGTTCGTTCCATCTCGTATTTATGAATTCTATCACCAGTGGATCAAAAGTATAAGCTTCTGATAATTCATTAATGTAATCACTGATATTTGTAATATAGCGTGGCAGTTCCATAACAAGACCTGTGATACTTAATATAAGCTGAGGCAGTATGAATGCAAAGAATAATCCGATGAACGCCAAGGCTGCTACATACGTCATGATCAACGATAATACTTTTCTTGGCTTTCTATACTGGTCTTCTTTCATGGATGTCTTATTCAGCTGCTTTTCCACAAAAACCATGAGGAAATTCAGGATGTACGCAATGGCAAATCCGTATAGGAAGGGATAAAGAACTGATATATAGTTGCCTATCGCTTTTGTGAACCCATTCAATCCAGTCAGGATGATAAAGAACAGAATGACAGAGGAAAGGACAATAAAAGAATATACTGCGATGGTATTATATTTAGGATTCCAGTCAATTTTCATATGTTTTTACAGCCTCCAAACACTTTCACTTTCTTCAGTATAAACGATATCCTTAAATCAGTCCTCAAATTAAAAGAAAAAGATGAAAAGATTAACAAGGAAATAACTGAAAGTATTCTTTCCAACAAAAAATGGATTAAGCGAATACTTTCACTTAATCCATTTTCATGTATACATAAGATTTATTTCTTTTCGTTTCTGTTAAGAAGTACCCAAAGAATGTAATTATTCAGCGATCTGAAATCAGCTTCTGCTTCTTTTGAAAGTTCTTCTTTAAGTTCTACAGGCATTGTAAATAATATTTTTGTTTTTTCATTTTTGTTCTTCACCATTTTGTCTCCTTTTTATAGTTTCTATTTGCTAATATAAGTCTAACTAAATCACTCTGTCAGCTACTATTATACTATAGATATCTTCAAATGTTAATACCACATCTGAAAATGTATAGGTGTTTTCACTTATCGATTGAAATATATTATAACATTTGCTGATTATACCAAATAACAACATCATATAGCAATAGTGTTAAGAAAAAAATAATATAAACAATTTATGACCATCATGATATAAACTAATCTTACTGCGCTATAATTTAGACAGAAGAGGAAGGAGGCAATTAAATTGAAGAAATTCACTATTAGCGGTAAATCATATGGCGTCTTCATCTCTGTGATGCTGGTCATTCTACTCGTAGTCTCGTTTCTGCTCTTTAAAGAAAATGCTCAGTATTCCGGAGCTGAAAATGAAATTGCTCTTCTCCAGGAGTCTATAGAGAAGCTGAATAAAGAATATGAACAACTGAATTCTCAAAGCGCTGCACTTAGCACAGAAAACGCTTCTCTTATAACGGAAATTGATGTGATTCAGAGAAAACTCGATGAAATGAATGCAGTAATAGAGGAAAAAGACGCACTAATTCTTATCTTGGAAGAGGAGAAGAAGGAACTTTCGGAAAGTCTCAGTGGTGCAAGGGAAAAATCCGAACTCTTCATCTATCAAGGACTTGTTCGAGTACTGGATATTGATGCATCACTGGTCATTGACCTTCGATATGCCACCGATGACAACTTCACAGGACAAAGGGTTTATCCACAGGACGCACCTGCACTCCTTACCCTTGATACAGCCCTCAAAGTGAAAAGAGCCAATCAGCGGTTTGAGAAAGATGGATACAGGCTCAAGATCTGGGATGGATACAGGCCGAAATCAGTCCAGGAGATTTTCTGGGACCTGGTACCTGACCCCAGATACGTTGCCGATCCAGCCAAAGGATCTATCCATAACAGAGGTGCATCCGTTGATGTCACCTTGGTGGATTTTGAGGGAAAGGAACTGGAGATGCCTACAGCCTATGATACTTTTTCTGAGCAGGCAGCAAGAAATTATCAGGGCGGCAGTGAAAATGCAAGGGAGAATGTAGCCTATCTTACAAAAGTCATGGAAGAATCCGGATTCACCGGTATTTCCAGTGAATGGTGGCACTTCGATGACAAGAGCAGAAACTATCCCCTGCTCGATGTGGATTTTGAAGTATTCAACTGATCATAAAAAGGTACCAAGGCAAACTGGATCTGACATCCTGCCTTGGTACCTTTTTTCTATTCTGCGTTAAGGCAGTCAATTTCAATCAATTCTTTTTCCTTTTCCATTTGAAAAATCCTCTGCGAAAAGCAGAGGATTTCATCATGAGCTCAAATCGCTTCTATCAGTTAACCATTTCATTGACCGTAACAAAATGATATCCCTGATCTCTCAGTCTGCTCAGTATGGTAGGAAGACCCGAAACGGTCTTATTGGAATGCATATGCATCAGAATGATCCCATTTTGCGACGCATTGTTGACAGCGGTGTTTATGACATAATCTGTCGTAATCGTTACCCCATCACGCGTTGTCGCCCAGTCACTGGTGTCAACCGACCACAGGACAAGATATCTGATTCCTTCTTGACCGGCAATGGTTCTCGTTCTTGAGTCATAGGCTCCATAAGGAGGTCTCATCAGCACAGGATATCTGCCCGTGGCATTGTATATGGCACTCTGAGCAAGTCTGATCTGATTCCTTACTTCCGTATCACTCACATCGGTCAGATCCTTATGCGCATAGGTATGGCTTTCTACGGAATGCCCACGCGATGCAATCTCTCTGATCAAGGCAGGATTATTCTTTACGAAATCACCGTTCGGGAAGAAGGTACCTCGTGCTCCATAGCTTTCCAGTGAATTCAGAATCGATCTGACCTGATCAACCGATCCGTAGTCATCAAAGGTCAAAGCGATCCTTTTGACTGAAGAACTCTGATTGCCTTTACTGATCGCAATCGCAGGATCTCCGGTAGGGGATGTCGAAGGCAACGTCGATGGTGGAGTGGTGGATAGATAGGTTGGGCTTGCATAACCTTCTCTGGTTCCGTATCTTACCTTCGGCCATGCACTTTTAGTATCAAGGATATAGACTTTTGACCCTTTGGGCATGGTTAAGATGATTGAATAACTCGTTCCCGGACCTGTCCTCAGGTTAAGGTCTGCAGTGGTGTACCTGACAGGAAGCTCTGCCGGAGCTGTCTGGGTTCCTGACAGATAAGTTGAGCTGACATAGCCTGTTTTTCCTCCATAGCTCACCTTGTACCATGAACTGCTAGAATCGAGTACTGATACCGCCGCTCCTTTAGGGATCACCAGAATCACCTGATACGATGTTCCTGGACCTGTCCTCATATTCAGATTTGCTGTCGTATACCGGACAGGAAGCTCTGCCGGAGCCGTCTGAGTTCCTGATAGATAAGTTGAGCTGACATAGCCGGTTTTTCCTCCATAGCTCACCTTGTACCATGTACTGCTTGAATCCAGTACCGCTACCGCTGCTCCTTTAGGGATGACCAGAATCACCTGATACGATGTTCCCGGACCTGTTCTCATATTCAGATTCGCTGTCGTATATCTTACATCATTACTCACATTTTTCAGATAACTGCTGTGTGCATATCCACTTTTACCGCTGTAACTGACTTCTGCCCAATCTCCTGAATATCCACTGACACTGACTTGTGCGCCTTGAGGAATAACAGTGATGATGGCGTACCCCGTTCCAGGACCTGTTCTCATATTAAGGTTCGCTGTAGTGACCTTTGTTTCAGCAGCTTCTACTACCAACGG
>DATIRH010000282.1:0-2178 GCA_035469845.1 Proteiniclasticum sp.
AGAAGCATAACTAGTGTCATTTTCAGTACAATAGGTCTCTTCACTTTCTGGATGTGACCATCCCGATCATAGATTCCTTCGTTGTTTTCTGTAGCCAAAGAGGTAACAGACTCAAATGGACGACTATGGTCTTCTCTATATTTCTCCCTGCTTGATTTTTCTGCAGGATAAATCTCTTGATCATCATATTCATACTGACCAAGACTCACTTTATTTGTATTTAGCGGAAAAGCGCATTGATTACAATATCTGCTTCCCTCGGTATTCATATGTCCACAATTAGAACATTTCATAATCCATCACCTACTTGTTATTAGACTTAGTATACGTGGTTTACTTTATACGAATCTTTTCAAAGGATTAATATTTGCTTAATTTAGTTCTTCCTCAAATAAATAAACTCGGGAAATCTCCCGAGTTTATTTGCATTCAATATTATCCCAAAGCTACATCAAGTGCCATCATAATTGTAAATCCAAGCATAACACCCATTGTAGCGTAATCAGAATTATTGTTTGATTGCGCTTCTGGGATCAGTTCTTCAGCAACTACAAAAATCATAGCTCCAGCTGCGAAAAATAATGCAAATGGAAGTATACTTCTCACGCTTAAAACCAGCAGAGCACCAAGTACACCCGCTATTGGTTCAACGATTCCAGAAGCTTGACCATATAGAAAGGCTTTGCCTCGTCCCATACCTTCTCTTCGAAGTGGTATAGACACAGCAGCGCCTTCAGGAAAATTCTGAAGACCGATACCAACAGCCAGAACAATTGCTCCCGTAAGCGTTGCAGATTCAATCCCGGCAGCAACCGCACCAAAAGCCACACCGATTGCTAACCCTTCTGGAATGTTATGCATAGTTATAGCAAGTACCAGAAGCACACTTCTCTGCCAGGAAGTCTTTGGACCTTCTTTTTCTTTTGGCGCCAGACCTAAATGCATGTGTGGAAGGCTTTTGTCCACTATGAACAGAAACAGTCCTCCGCTCATAAATCCGACTGATGCCGCGAGCCATGGAATATAGCCCATTTCTTCCGCTAAATCCAGCCCAGGATTGATCAGTGACCAGAAACTGGCTGCAATCATCACTCCCGCCGCGAAACCGAGCATAGTATCAAACACTTTCTTATTGATGTTTTTAAAGAAAAATACGAGTGACGCGCCTAAAGCAGTAACACCCCATGTGAAAAGCGTAGCGAATAGTGCCTGTGTAACTGGTTCAAATCGTTCAAAATATTGGATCATACTTTCACCTACTATTTTATAAAGTTAATTTTCTTCAAAATCCTCATCGAACTCAGCATTATGATAGACATTATCTACATCGTCATCTTCTAATAATGTATCAACGAGTTTCTGAACAACCTCGGATGTTTCAAGATCCAGAATTGTTGTAACATTTGGAAGCATGGTAATTTCATCTTCAAGAATCTCTATTCCAGCTTCTACGATTGCGGATTTCACGCTGTCAAAGTTCTCAGGTTCTGTAATGATTTCATAGACTGTATCCTGTGAAATGAAATCTTCCGCTCCATTTTCAATTGAAATCATCATAAGTTCATCTTCATTCACTTCATCGGTCTTCTCTATTATAATCTGACCTTTCTTGTTGAACATGAATGTGACAGAACCAGTTGTTCCAAGATTCCCGCCGTATTTATCGAAGATATGTCTCACATTTCCTGCTGTTCTGTTTCTATTGTCTGTGAGTGCTTCGACAATAATCGCAACCCCGTTAGGTCCATATCCTTCATAGACCATTTCTTCAAAATCTGCACTGCCACTGTCCCCTGCGGCTTTTTTAAGGACTCTGCTGATATTATCATTGGGCATGTTGGCCGCTTTCGCTTTTGCAATGATATCTCTCAGCTTCGCATTGTTGTCGGGATTTGTCCCATCCTTTGCCGCCATCATCATCTCTTTTCCTATTTTCGTGAAAATCTTCCCTCTTTTACTATCCGTCTTACCTTTCTTTGCTTGAATATTATGCCATTTTGAATGTCCTGACATGTTTGATCCCCTCCACTTCTTCCAAGAAACAATTATATCACTTAGTATCTTTATCTTCAAATTCCTTCAGCAGTTCTTTATCTCTTTTATAGAAAAGCTCTTCTTTCTGAATTTCTATCTCCGCCTTCCCGGATGTCAAGTTCATGATCTCCTGGATCGCTTTTT
>DATIRH010000283.1:0-6058 GCA_035469845.1 Proteiniclasticum sp.
CAGAGAACATCTTTGTTTATAGGTGATAGAGGTTATAATAGTTATGAAATAGAAAAAATATAAGTGTAAAGAAGGGAATTATATGCTGAATAAGAATCTACAAAAGCGCATTGCCAAGATCGCACTGCTGACTATACTGGCAGCGGGGTCTCCAGCCATTTTTTCTACCATGGAAGTTCCGATCTTAAGTGTTGGACAGATTACGGTGATGGCTGCAGAAACAGGGACAGTCACAGTAACCTGTAATTCACTCTGGACTTATAGCAGAGCTGCCTGGACAGCAAGGGCGGAAGTGGTAAACAAGGGAACTGTATTTACAGTAGTGGATAAGGTTGCTGTAGAAGGTCGCCAGATGTACAAGCTGGATAATGGAAGATACATCACAGCAAATAACGCCTATGTATCCTTTAAAGCCAGTACAGCACCTGCAGCGACATCTGCACCGGTAAGTTCCAGTGAGATGGTCACCACAGCCAATCTCAATATGAGAACAGGTCCAGGAACTGGATACAGCAGTGTAAGGATCATTCCAGCTGGAGCCAAGGTCACAGCTTACGAAACCAAGGACGGATGGATCAAGGTAAGCTACGGTGGTTCCACAGGGTGGTCCTCGGGGAGCTATCTGAAAGCTTCTTCTGTTTCACAGCCTGCGCCAGCACCGGCATCGGCACCGGTGGCTTCCAGCAGCATGGTGACTACAGCCAATCTCAATATGAGAACAGGTCCAGGAACAGGATACAGCAGCGTGAAGATCATTCCTGCCGGGGCCAAGGTCACAGCTTATGAAACCAAAGACGGATGGATCAAGGTAAGTTATGGTGGCTCTACGGGGTGGTCCTCAGGGAAATACCTGAATACCGTGAACGTAACGTCACCTGCACCGGTAGTAAAACCTCCTGTAAGTGAAAGCACGACTTCCTATGTTAAAACAACAGTGAATCTGAACATGAGAGCTGGAGCGGGCACTTCCTACAGTGTCCTTGCAACGATGCCTGCCGGCACCGTAGTTCCTGTATCCGCTACATCAAACGGATGGACCCAGGTGACCTATAACGGAAAGACTGGCTGGGCTTCAGGACAGTATCTTCAGACAGTGACAAACTACAGCGAAAAAGTCCTCAACATTCCTTATATCAATCAGTACAGTCCGGTCTATGCACCTATGGGATGCGAGGGAGCCAGCCTTCTTATGGCACTGCAGTTTAAAGGCAGCACTACTATGGGACTGAAAGAGTTCCTGGAAAAGATGCCTTCAACAGAAAGAAATCCATACAAAGGATTCGCAAGCACTCCATTTGCAGTGGTCAAGGGAGACCCTGAAATCTTCCAGTCCATCTTCCCTGAGGCTTTGACTTCTTATGGAAAGAATTATAGCGCCAATGTGGCAGACATTTCAGGATATACAACGGAACAGCTGAAAGCGGAAATCGACAAGGGAAATCCTGTCATTGCCTACGTTACCACCAGAGACTATGAAACACCGAAGTGGAAACAGTACGACATGGGGGATGCGGGAATTGTAAACATCGTCGACAATATGCATGTCATGGTTCTCACCGGATACAATTCCCAAGGGGACTATCACGTGACAGATCCTGCCAACAGTAAGAATAAATACTGGGTCTCCAAAGTGAAGTTTGAGACTTCGTACAACGCACTCAAATGGGCAGTTGTGGTGAGATAGAAAAAGTTCAGAAAGAAAGTCATATATCCATCAGATAAACGACTTAATGATATTTCAAGTAAAAATCCCCATGAGGCATCTTTATTGATGCTTTATGGGGATTTCTGTTTAATTGAATTACGGAAACTATAATCTGATCTTTTTGAACAACCAGGGATAAATTCCGATGGCCACAAAGGTGACAAGGAAGTATCTGATGAAGTCGAAAAGATCCGTTTCCGGGAAGAATCCTTTAAGGCCTTCTTTGATGAGAAGAACAAGGATCAGTCCAAAGACTACCCGAAGCACTTTCTTCAGAAGTGGTCCATCCGTAGAAAAGTTCACTTTCTTCTTTTCTAGCAGAATACCCAGGAAAAATCCGAGATAAGATGCCAATGATTTGATGAAATCTGTGGACTGGGCAAAAAAGAGTGCCGGCAAAAACAGGATGAGAACCACAAGATACATCTTTAAAAGATCCACTTTAAAAAAGAGCTTTGAACAGATCAGTGCTACCAGAAGTCCGAGAAGAATGCCCACAATGGCATCCTTCGGATAATGGACTCCAAGATAGAGTCTGGACAATCCGACGAGAACCATCAGGGTCAGGGACACGATGGTGACCCATCTGTTTTTCAGATAGAGTGAAAATGCACCAGCTGTGGCAGCGGCACTTTGGCTGTGGCCACTGGGGAAAGACTTTCCTGTGGCGGTTTCAGGTCTCAAGGTTCTGATACCTTCCTCACCGATGGGGCGTTCGAAGGAAAAAAATTCCTTCAGCGAATTATTGAGAAGATAGCTTGTGAAAACCGTGAAAGCCAGGATTTCTCCGAACTTCTTGTTCACTGACCAGAAAATGATGAGAAGCAGGGGAACAATGAAGATCTCCTCGCCCAGTATGGTGATGGCTTCGAAGAAGGCATCTAGAAACGGATTATGAATGCTCTGAACTGCTCTAATGAAGTCTAGTTCCATAAAATCCTCCTAATAAAAAATATACTATATTTATACCATATTACTCATCCTTTTGGTGCAAAGAATATTTAATATGAAATCTTTGAAGAAAAATTCCATGTTTAAGACATGAAAATGAATAGAAAATGAAGTCCGGACACAATTCACCCGCTATATGAATAAACAGTGAATCGTCAAAGTCATTGAGAATGATAACCAGTTTCATCTATTAAGAATTATTATTATTTTATAATGATTCTATTTACAAAATTTTTAAACTCGTGTATGATATAAATAACTTAAAGTGAGTCATACCAATGCATTGAGAAGAATTCTCAATTGGTGGATTGGTAGATTATTCCAAGTTGAAAGAAGAATTAAGATGGAAAGAGATATTAAAAGAGAAAAAAACGGGATTCATGAAACAAGAGATGATAAAGAAGGTGAGAAAATGATTGCAAGTGTTAAAGAAGAGAAAAAGTCCTTATATGAAGGAATGAAACCGCATATTGAACTGATTGCGGCGGTTACAAGCGGAGTACTTATTCTGCTCGGATGGTTTCTTCTAAATAGAGATGTTGAAACTGCTTCTGCAATTATCTTCGTTTCAGCCTTCATCATCGGAGGATATGCCAAGGCAAAGCAGGGAATCGAGGCAACCATTTCATCGAAGAAGCTCAATGTGGAGCTTCTGATGATTCTTGCCGCCATCGGATCTGCCATTATCGGATACTGGCTGGAAGGTGCGATTCTGATCTTTATTTTCGGATTAAGTGGTGCGATGGAAACCTACACCATGAATAAGAGCCACAGGGAGATTTCTTCTCTGATGGATCTTCAGCCTGAAGAAGCCACGAGACTTGTGGATGAGGAAGAGGAGATTATAGCGGTCGAAGACTTGTCCGTTGGGGATCTTCTTCTCATAAGACCTGGTGAAAGAATCCCTGCTGATGGACTGATTGTCATCGGACAGACGAATATCGATGAAGCAGCCATCTCGGGAGAATCCATTCCAGTCACGAAATCCAAAGGAGATGAAGTCTTTGCTGGAACAGTGAACCTGCGTGGAATCATCAGAATTGAAATGACCAAATCAAGCAATGAGACGCTTTTTCATAAAATCATCGAACTGGTGCAGTCAGCGCAGAGTGAAAAATCACCTTCTCAGAAGTTCATCGAACGTTTCGAAGGTGTTTATGTTAAGACCGTGCTGATCATTGTGGCACTCATGATGTTTGTTCCGCATTTCGCTTTAGGATGGAGCTGGACAGAAACCTGGTACAGAGCCATGGTACTTCTGGTGGTCGCTTCTCCTTGTGCGCTGGTTGCTTCCGTGACGCCCGCAACTTTATCTGCCATCAGTAACGGAGCCAGAAATGGAATCCTCTTTAAAGGAGGCGTACATCTGGAGAATCTGGCACAGATCAAGGCCATCGCTTTTGATAAAACAGGTACACTGACAAAAGGTAAACCGGAAGTCACCAATGTCATCGTCCGTGAAGACCTTACAGAAGAGTATCTGCTGGCCCATGTGGCTGAAATAGAAAGGTATTCGAATCATCCTCTAGCTGGAGCTGTCGTATCCTATGCAACAGATCATATTAAGGACGACATGAATCTGAAAGTCGAGGATATGGAAGACATAGCAGGATTCGGTGTCAGAGGGAATGTGAACAGTACTGAATGGAAAGTGGGTAAATCTGAATTTGTAGGGAAAGAGGAAGCAGAATCATTCCATGATCATATTATGAGTCAGTTTTCCGACGAAGGAAAAACTGTAATCTTTGCAAGAGACGGAAAGGGAATCGCAGGACTCATCGCATTGAAAGACGTGGTGCGTGATGATGCCATAGAAGCGATCAGAGCCCTCCATGAAGCAGGAATAAAAACTGTGATGCTTACAGGATACCATCAAAGAACAGCCGCCGCCATAGCAGCAGAAAGCGGAATAGACAGCTATATTTCCGGATGTCTTCCTGAAACCAAAGCCAAAGAGATCAAAAAGCTCGAAGAAGAGTACGGAATGGTCGCCATGGTCGGAGACGGCATCAACGATGCACCTGCATTGGCTACAGCAACTGTGGGAATCTCCATGGGAGAAGGAAGCGACGTAGCTCTGGAAACAGCAGATGTGGTGCTCATGAAGAATTATCTGCCCCTCATTGCAGAAACGGTCAGCCTTTCTAAAAGAATGAATCGCATCGTGAAGCAGAATATTTACTTTTCGATTCTCGTGATCACGCTGCTCATCGCATCGAACTTCCTGCAGGTAGTGACACTGCCTCTAGGCGTAATCTTCCATGAAGGTAGTACCATACTGGTAATCCTGAATGGACTAAGGCTTTTAAAATCATAACAAGAAATAAAAATGAATATAGAGAAATGAAGCTGAACATTCCTGATTGGTATCCAGGAATGTTCAGCTTCTGTTTTATTGCTGATAAAAGCAAAAATCCCATACCTGCCATAAAGCGGGTATGGGAAATCTCAATCCATATTAGATGGTGCCGGTGGCCGGTCTCGAACCGGCACGGTATCACTACCACGGGATTTTGAGTCCCGCACGTCTGCCAATTCCATCACACCGGCATACAGATTTTTTGCTTACTTAAAGATGATACCACAACTGTCATGGAGAAATCAATAGAAAACCTTTCAGGAACGCGGTGTTCTCTCCCTCTTTCATTTTTTCTGGATGGTTTGAAAGGATGAAAAAGAATGGTATAGTTAGGTTTAAGAGAGAAAAATCGGGAAGGAAGATGTTTTCATGGAAGATATTTTAAATAAAGCATTTGAAGAAGGGACTAGAGTGGCTGCATCAGGCAAAGTGGCGACCTATATTCCGGAACTTGAAAAAGGAAACGCGGAAGATGTAGGGTTTGTCATGATGGACCTGAAGGGAAACTTCAAGGCAAGAGGGCAGTACCTGAAGAACTTCACGCTGCAGAGCATCACGAAGGTCATTACCCTTCTTCTGGCACTGGAAGACATCGGTGAGGAAGAAGTGTTCAAGCATGTCCATATGGAGCCCACGGGAGACCCTTTCAACTCCATCATGTCCTTTGAAGTGAAGAACCCGGAAAAGCCTTTCAATCCAATGATCAATGCAGGTGCCATGGTGGTGACCTCCCTGATTCATGGAGAGGATAAGAAAGAGAAGATCCAAAGAATCCTGGAATTCACCAGTCTACTTACAGGAAACAAAGAAACGCATTATGATGAGCGCGTGTATGAATCTGAGAGTAAAACAGGAAACAGAAACAGAAGTCTTGCCTATTTTATGAAGAGTACGAGCATCATGCAAGGAGATCCTGAGGAAATCCTGGACCTCTACTTCATGCAGTGCTCCATCCTTGGAAACTGCATGGACATCGCCACCATCGGTGCGGTGCTTGCAGGAAACGGCATCCATCCTTTAACGGGTGAAAGGGTCATCAAGAA